>CAMWRK010000044.1 GCA_947176655.1 uncultured Prevotellaceae bacterium
GAAAAGGGCAGGCATGAATATTGAGGCTCCGATTATGAAGAGTATCGCACCGACCACCATCATTATTTCTTTCTTTATGCCTTCCTCGCCGACATTCATCTTGATGTAAATCTGCAGACTGGCTATCACAGCCACTATCCCGGCTATGGCATAGGAGAGATAGACCACATATAGGAGCATGGTTATCACAAAGTCGTGAGCTTTGGCTAATCCATCGGCTCCCCAGCTGTAATCTACTCCACCGCATTTTGCGGACATCACCCCGTAACTCATCATTGCGAGGAGGGTGAGTAAGAATCTTGTAGTATCAGAGTGTCGCACGGGTCTCGCTTATTGTTGATCTACGGAACATATCGGAAGGATTTTGGTAGCGTGATGCAATGTATTCCGTCATTTCAGCTTCGAACATACCGCCCTCGCTCTGTATGTCGGCATCCTCAAGCCGACTGCCGAGGTCTTTATATTTGTCCGGCTTTTCCGAAGGAGTTTCTTCTGCCGCCGGTTCTGTGGTTACGGTATGGCGTTCATCCATATCGCCAAGGGAGAAGCCACCGTCCATCTCCCTCACGGGTGTGGCGACGACTTCTCCTGTCATTGATGCGATGTCGAACTCTTCAGCAGTGTCCAGGACATCCCCTTTCTTGCCATATAAGTCCTTGCTGATATTGTAGCCGTAATATATGATGTAGGCTATCGTCAGTGCTATTGCGTAGATTGCGTAAGGTGTCATTTATTCTTTGCGGTTATCGTATTGAGTTTAATTTGACCGCAAAGTAAATCCGAATATGATAGGGAGAAAAATATATTGAGGACAAAGTTATTATACTTAAATTTAATTATGATATTTAGCCAAAATCATACTTGTATTCATACTCCAATCTATATTTAATGGCGATTCGTGATTTCATGAATGTATCCTTTTATAGGTCATGGACACAATCTTTACTCAGCTAAAGTTGAATATCACCCCATGAACTTAAATCGGTAGCAATTACCTTATTAGATGGACAAATAGAAAACAATTTGAGAATCACCCCATAAATGCGGTAAAAACATTTTGAGAATCGCTTCTGTCTTGGACTTTAATCCATTTCAAATAAACTCAATATGTCAATTTTGAATAATGAAACCTACCATTATGAATCTATTCTCTAACAACATTTCCGTATGTCCACAAAATTTTGTAAATTTGCACTCCCAATCATTTCAGAAATGAAAAAAGCACTAGATATAAATCAGCAAATGCAACTCCTTGAAGAAAGAGGTGTTGTGTTTGATAATAAATCCAAGGCCGAAGAAATTCTGCTGGATGTAGGATATTATAGGCTTGGGTTCTATGCGTTCCCTTTTGAACGTTCATTTCCCAATATTCATAATCGTACTCATGAATATGTCGAAGGGACAACATTCCAGTCAATATATGACCTATATCTGTTCGATACCCAACTTCGCAGATTGTTGCTGAATGCACTTGACAGAATAGAAGTCAATCTTAGATCTCGAATCACATATATTGTTTCCAATCACTACGAGCAGTCTCCCACATGGTTTGTTGATAGGTCGATTATGCAACCATCATTTGTGGCAAGTTTCCGTAAGAAAGTGTACTCTACACTACTTGAGAACCCAGTAATTAAGCGTCACCACGACAAATATATTAACGACAGGTATGCACCTGCATGGAAAACGCTGGAATTTATGACACTGGGGAATTTGACAGCTCTATATCAAGCTATCAAAGATCCCGAGGTCAAAAAGAAGATTGCCACCGAATATGGTTGCTCGCTCAAAGTATTTGTCAATTATCTTGAAACCATTCGTGTTATTCGCAATAAATGCGCACACGGCAGTTGTCTATACAACATGGAATTGGCTAAAGGCATCAAGGCGATACCTGCCGGAATTGAATCCGCAGATAGACACAACATTAGGGGCGCGTTTAATGTTATAAAGTATATGCTTGGCAGAATTTCTCAGGCGAGAAGAATTGAACTTGAAGAAAATCTCAAAGCCTTATTGAACTATCCAAGAGAGGATACTACCAATGCAATTATTAGAACTTGCACAAATTTTTCTTTGTGAAATTTTGTCATTCCATATAAAAGTATTAAATTTGCACCTGAAACAGTGCCCGTATAGGCTTCTCATTGAGAATGTCGCTATATCTGCACTATAATAAGGATGTCAAGGCGCCCGGCTTCTGCTTGAGGTGCCTTACTTTTTTCTTTCTGATATAGTTTTCAAAGCTCATAACTAGCGTATCATTTGTAGATGTATTAAAAATTTGAGCCATTTTCGTAGCTCGACTACAAAATCAAGCTAAATTTTTGGAATCACCAAGAAAATTCAGATATTCGTTTTAAGTCCTGTTCGAAAGCAAGGATTGCATATAGGCTTCTTATTGGAATGTCGCTATATTTGCTCTATAGGTGTTTAAGACACTCGGGGTTATTTGATATTTCTCAATCGATATAATTCTATTCCCTAAATTCGTCACATATGACAGTTTTAGGGAATAGATTATTGTTTACGCTGACTTTACTTACGGACAATACGGCTTCTTTCTCAGAAAATCATTCAGATTCTTGTAGCCGGTATTCACCCCGGGAACGTCGAAAAATGTTAAGTTTTCGTATGTAAAAACTTAACATTTTTGATGCAGTGAATAAAAAATCCCACTCAGTACCAGTCTTACATACAGCAAATTGAACTATTGACACTTTTTTGTGCCAAATTGATTATAGCACAAGACTGATGATTAAAGGAACTGTTGCTCAGGGACAATACGGCTTTCTTCCTCAGAAAGTCGTTCAGATCCTTGTAGCCGGTATATACTCCGGACACATCGAAAATTCCGTCTCTGGCTTCTCCAAGAGTATCAACGGCCTTACGTCCGGCATCATCGTTGTCAAGACAGCAGGTGACTGTCTGGTAATGCTCCAACCATGACATCGCCCTACGGAGATTGCTGACTGAGTTGAGAACCAGAAAATCCATTGTTTCGGCTATTCCGAGTAAATCACCTCTCTTACTAAGTGTCAGATAAGAGAGAAAATCCATGAAGCCTTCAAAGATTGTGATGTCATTATTAGCCTCATGCTGTCGTATGAGTGATATGTCTTTCGGACCGATACATCCTTTGAACGAGGGATTTCTCGCTTCAAATCCATGACGGACATTTTCGAAACCTAACGCATAATACTCGCGTGGGCCAAGCCGGTAATGAATCTCCACACAATATCGCATTGCTATCTCAATATCGATACAACGGCTTGCCAGATAGGAGAGCAATGTTCTTGCTGCAAGTGGCAGAGTCTTGATTTCCATGAACGGTGCGAAAGGATCTTCCTTAATCTTATCCTGCCGGATATGATTCCGGACTGTCATCCTGCCGTCATAAGCGTGCATTCGTTCAATCACCGTGATAATATCAGTAGTGCCATATATCAATTTCCCAAGGTCGATTATGTCACCGCTCTCCATAGTAGCAAGGTCATACCACCGGTTCTTTTTCTTGCTGACCTTGAAAGACGGATGTAGGTCTCTCCGATAAGGAGCATGAAAGAGGGCATAATCTGGAAAATTTCTGACCGGACGTACACCAAGTCGCTCAAGAAACACCATTATAGGGATCGCCTTGATTTCAGCAAAATCGTACCTCATGGCTCAGTCCTTGATATGGTTGATTTTGTCAGGCTGGTACCTGTATCTCTTGCCTTCCTTGACAATCACTCCGACATTAGTGAGCAGTTTGACCAGTCCGACAAAACTTGTCCTGGCCCTCTTGAATCCGATTATACCGTATTCCTGCTTCAGAGAGTCTATAAGCTCGCCATATGCCAATGTCTTGTTTTCAGAGAATACGGTTGCCAATGCTTTCCCATGCATGGAGACTGTTATCGATTCAAGTGTCACGTTTTCTTCCTCGTTCACATAATCGTCGACTTTTCGGGAAGTCCGTCTGCATTGATTCTGAAAGCGAAGCTGTCAAACTCACGCTCTCTCGTAATCATCGGAAGCACCTCGCTGATGCTGGGAGACAAAGTATTCTTTACAACTTTCAATACAGTCTCGGCCTTGTTGTTCAGTTCAGTTCCGATGTGTCCTCTCGTGTTATCGTCAGACTTGTTAAGATGCAGGACAGTGTGAATATGTATGTTGTATACATTTGTCCACCGCATGAGGTCGTTGATTATGTTGACGGATTCTCCCGGGGAATTTATATCGCTTATGAGGTCTCTCACACCGTCTATCACAACAAAACCGATTGACGGCTCATCCTCAAGCGCCATATCAATGATATTTCTCCGCTCAACCGGTGTGAACTCACGGAGCATCAGGAAGTCAAGCTGCGAGTTATCATTGTCAGTGGGTAGATCTGCAAGACGCAATATGCGGTCAAGCACCTTATGACAATGAACACGGCTCTGTTCGGTGTCGACGTACAGGACCTTTGTTTTGCCTTGCGGAAGTTTTGCCTTGTAGCTCAATACTTTCTTACCGGACAGTAGGGCTGCTACTATGGCGCAAACATTGAACGTCTTACGGGATTTAGGTTTTCCGACCGATGCGCTGAAATTGCCGACCGTGGCAATCGTTATCTCATCTACCGTCAGTATCTCCGGGGGATATACGAAGTGGTCTGTCGCTTTTACCCGGATATGTTCAAGAAAACGTCTGAACTTCTCCTGTGTGTCCTTTTCTTCCTGCGTAAGCTCTCGTTCCGGCTTCATCACGCGGTCGAACGGAATTTTACTCTCTTTCATTTTGCAGCTCCTTTCTTTCTCTTTGTTTTATCTGGAGTCTGCTCCATGGTAGCTGCTATAGCCTGACGCTCCAATGCTTTTTTTTGAATATACAGGATTGGTACGGAGCAGTTCGTCGAGATCCTTTCTGTCGATGTATACGACCCTGCCGTTAGGTTTGTAGTGTGTGATACCTCGACTTGCTGTCATCTTGTACAGCAGACTTTTTGACGCGCCCAGATATTCGGCGGCCTCGTCCAGTGTCATCATCTCCTTCAGCATGAAGAATTTTGATTCTATTTCCTTGAGGTGTTCAAGTATCGGCCCCATATCACCATAGCGGTTTATAAAGTCACTGATTGTCCTGATCCGGGACACGGCTTCATCAAGAGACACCGGCCCCATTTTGGAAAGGAGCCGTGCTGTCTCCTCCAATTTCTGCATTGTTTCTATAAACTCTGATGCCATAATGTTTCCTGATTTTAGTTTATATACATGTCTGTCATCGGTGCTTCAGCGTCCTTCTCATCGCCGGCAGACACGGTATCTGCTGTCTCTAATATTTCCGAGACCTCTGTTCTTGACGCTATCCATCGGTCAAGCTCTTCCTTTCTGAAATATATCTTGCCGTTGGTCGGCCGAGTGTGCGGAATATTGAACTTTCTTACCATCCGGTATAGATGTCCGGTTGTAATTCCCAGATACATCGCAGCCTCTTCCGTAGTCAGTACGGCTTTTGTATGGAACAGCATCGACACTATCCTGTCGAGTCTTGACAGCACCATATCGAGCTTGTAGGAGCATCTTTCGCCCCAGCTTTTTTCCTTTTCCTCCTGTTTATGATCACTCATTGTGTCCGATATTTTATTGTTCGACATTGGGAGTTCATGACCTCCATTTATGAAAATTTTCGACTGCAAAATAACAGCCGAAAATGAAAGGAATCACCATAAAAAGTGTGATAGTTGAGTGCTATCACAAAACTATCACACTTAGAACCAGATTATTGCGTTTTTGATTTAGTTTTATCGGTGAGATGATCAACCAATAGATTTATATCCGTCTGAAACGGCATCGGATTCTTACTTTTGAGGCGGGAAAGTGTGGTGCTGAGATTGGTAGTTATCACAAACTTATCACTCTTTCCAGACTTGATGGACTCGCTTTTTGCAAGAGGTGTCTGCCATTGACCGGTTATGAATGTGCCAACACTGAGAGCATCAAACAGATAGCAGATACCTTTAAGATTATTAGCTATCAAAGGCTCTTTAAGCGTTCCTAAAAGCAGATTCTTGATTTCTTCCTCTGTGACATTCCTCTTGAACAGTTGTGTCTTGTTGACACACTCCATTATCACAGGCCAGTCCTTTTCGCCGAGCGTGCAGCTGAGTGGATTACGGACAGTAACTTCTCCTTTTGATTCAATTCGACTCTCAGTATAGACAAATTTCATCATTCTTTCAATGTCACTATTCTTCAGTTCGGGAGAGTCGAAGAATAATGCTACGAGGTCATGCCGCTCTGTAAGAAGCAGATGCACCATACTCAATGCCTCGTTATAGTTGTTTCTACCTGTTGATGATGTACTTTCACCATGTTTGTGGGAAGCAATAAACTGAAGGGCGAATACTCGCAATGTCATCTTGCTGGTTGGTACATTGGCCTGATATTCACGATGAGCTTCTTTAAGAAGCCAGTAAAGGCAGTCAGGAGGCAGCTTGATGCTATCCCTGTTGTCAAGGCATAGTCTATGAAAAAAAAGAGACTAAACTCTTTATAGCTTGTTTTATGGTCATGTTCTTATGTTTTAATTATAAAAACCGCCCCCGGACGGAAGCGGTATAGATACTTAAGTGCTTAGTCCGTACCAAGTATGGGGCGGACTGTGTGGCGCGAGAATAAAGCGCAGATTAGATCTCCGCTCATTTTCGGGAAATATTTTTCGTTTCTTTACGGTAATGATTGTATATTCCTGTATGTTATTGCATTGATAAAATTCGTTATCCTATTAGTGGTTGGTCGCATTATATATACACACTGACTGACCGACTGATGAAATCATAGATAAATCTTAATATTTTGGTTCAGTCATATTATATATACGCTGCGACTGACTGACTTCTTTATAACTCTCAGAATATGTCATTCAACATTGACACCGCATCATCTTTCTTACTGTTGATAATCCGGGCATAACGCTGTGTATGGCGTATGGTGGTGTGACCGAGCAACTGACTCGTCGTATAGATGTCTATACCGGCAGTAAGACAGAGAGTTGCGAAGGTGTGCCTGCTCGTGTGATAGGTCACGGGCTTGTCAATGCCGGCTTTCTCCAACCAACTTGTGATAGCATCGTGATAGTGGTAGGACAGTTGTGGGAAGCATCGGTCATCTGGGGATGCTTCTCCCTGTTCCGGCAGCCATTTCCTTGCACTCATATTCAACGGAAGGAACAACGGGACTTTTGTCTTGAACTGTATTATCTCTACCTGCCAGTTGTCTCCGTTCTTGGCTATGTTTTTCCAGCAGAGATCCATCACGTCCTTGATACGAAGCCCACAAAAACAAGAAAACAGAAATGCTGCCTTGATGTCAGGTCTTTTACATGGGGTATCTATCAGTTTCTTTATTTCAGGAACAGTAAGATATTCTCTCTTGAATTGCGACCCTCTCACCATATCCCTTGAAATCCCCTTATAGGGACTTGTGGGAATCAGCTTCTCCTTGACCGCGAAATTAAGGGCAGCCCGAATGTAGTCCATAAAAATGAATACCGTACCCTTTGCGAGATTATCACGGTGGCGGTTCATCGGTTTACGGGAGAGCAATCTGTCCATTAAGCCGAGAATAAATTCCTTGTTTACTTCTGCCAGCGTTACCTCCGGTCTATACTCCTTCAATTCCGCAATAACTCTCTTGATCCAATGGTCATCTCCATTTCTCTTCACCACATCTGCTCTGTACCGTTCCATCCAGTCCGTGAAGAGCATCTTTGCCTTATGCGAGTTTTCATGGATACCGGCAATTTTGTTGGTAAGGTCGTAGATCATTTCACTCTTTATTGCATTTGTTTCTGCAAGAGTGTTGGAATTGGCGATTTTCGATGCAGCGTCAGTTTCAGGAACAAGATACTTCTTCAGGAACTTGTAGGAGCGTTTCCCGTTGTAATATATATCAAGATACAGGGAACGGCGTCCGTCAGCGAGTGTCTGCTCCCGGAGGCGCACAGGTTCCTTGGCTACTGTCTGTTTTTTTACTCTTCCCATAACGAATCTGTTTTTTTAGTCAAACAAACGGTCTATCATATACACGGCACTGATTTTCTTGGTGTCAATAATCTTTCCATATACCTGAGTGGTCTCGACATCGAAGTGACCCATCAGTTCGGCAGTTGTGTATATGTCGGCTCCCATTGTCAGTGTCAATGTCGCGAAGGTATGCCTGCTCACGTGAAACGTAAAGGTTTTTGTTACACCTGCTTTCTTTGCCCAGAGCCGAAGATGCTTACTGACCGTGTGCAAGTCGGGGATAACGAATATATTTTTGTCCCCATCGCCTCTACATTCTGGCATGAACTCCCTTGCCTGTCGACTAAGAGGCAGATACAATGTTTTACCGGTCTTTTTCTGCGTCAGTTCCAGATGAGCCTTGCCGTCCTCTTCTATCAGGTTTTTCCATTTTAGCCCCCGGACATCGCTTATACGCAGTCCGCTGAAACAAGAGAACAGGAATGGCTTTGTCACATCCTCTCTTCTGTAAGCGGTGTTCTTTAACTTGCCAAGCTCTTCAATCGTCAGGTATACACGGGTATGCTGGTCTCCTTTAATAGATTTCCAGTCGAAACATTGAAGCGGATTTGATGGGATGATCTCCATTTCAACAGCAAGGTTCAATGCCCACAGTACTGTTCCGGCGTAGAGTGCTATAGTTTTCTTTGAAAGAGGTTCCTTTGTACGCCGGTTCTTCTGGGTCTCAAGGAAAGCTATGAAACCTTCAATAAATTCAAGGTCGACCTCATGTACCTTTATTTTGGTATTATATTTCGTAAGTCTGGCAAGACAGGATTGAGTGTGGTCGGCAACACTTTTCTTTCCCTGTTTCACTCTAATTTGCTCGTATTCCTTGATCCAGTCCACAAGCGTCATCTTCGCCTTCTCGTTCATTACCGAGATTGGCTTCTTGTTGGCAAGGTCAAGAATTCTTTGCGCCTTTATAGCATTGGCTGCTTTGAGTGTGTGTTCATTTTGCGCTCGTGCTTCCGGTGAAGTCTCCGGCACAAGCGATAACTTCAGAAACTCGTAGCTTCTTTTTCCGTCGATGTAGATGTCAAGGTATATAGACTTGCATCCGTTCTTCAATTCCTTGAATCGGATGCGCACAGGTACAGATTCGGTTTTCTTTGTTCTGGCCATTTGGAGAGGGTTTTGATTTCACTGTGCAAAGGTAACAAAATTCTCTAAAATGACTAACAAATAAGTAACATAAAATGTTCATAAATCCCAATAAGCTAAGTCGCACTCCAAATCAATCCCTCTCAATACATCTTGTAACACCCTATATAATAGGGATTATTTTTTTTCATTTATTAACACGCTCGCCCATATCTCTGCGCCTATCCATATAGCGCGGCACACCTTTTTATATCCCACTGACAAACCCGGACTTTTGCACTTAGGACATCGGCTCTATCCTGCCAGTCACAACGCTAACGTGTAATACTTTTTCGACAGGGCACGGGTGCCAACCCCACTACTTGGCTACTTAGCCCAAACACGTCTTTTCATTGTCCCGAACAGAAATCGGCTGAAACTATGCCCACAGACAATATAAAACAACACTGTTGATTAAATTATCCAGGCAAAAATGCTAACTTTGTACGTGGTAAAGGTCTCTTATAGACAACAGAATATTATACGCAATATTATGAGGAACATTATCATCACACTACTGACAGCAACCGTAATCCTGTCGGGATGCAAGACTTCCGACGTGAGAAGAAACGAGGGAAAAGACTGGGTAAGAATCACCAACGGCAACCTGTGGCTCACAGACAAGGGAGATACGGTACAGGCCCACGCCCCCGGATTCCTGCGTGTGGGCGACACGTGGTATATGGCAGGGGAAGACCGTGGAGGAGAATGGAAGCCGGACGTAAACCTATACAGCAGCAAGGATCTGCAGCACTGGCGTTTCGAGAAAAAGATAATCAGGAACGGGGTGACAAGTCCGGAACTGGGCAAGTCACGAATGATAGAGCGTGCCAAATTGCTCTACAACAAGAAGACGAAGAAGTATGTAGTGTGGTGCCACTGGGAGGCAGGCAACTACGGGGCATCGGAAGCGGCCTGTTTCTCGTGCGACAAGATAGACGGTGACTATAAATTAGAATGGAGCGGACGCCCTATGGGGATAAAAAGCCGCGACTGCAATGTCTTCGTCGACAATGACGGAACAGCCTATTTCATATCCACGACTGAGGAGAACCAGCATCTCGGCCTCTTCCGCCTGTCGGACGACTACCTGTCCGTTGTGAAGCATACGCGCCTGTTCCATGGAGAAAGGCGCGAGGCTCCGGCCATAGTACGCATAGGCGACCGCTACTTCATGTTCTCGTCGGCCTGCACCGGATGGGCTCCCAATCAGTGCAAGCTGTCCTGGAGCGACAGTCTCGAAGAGGGATGGAGCCAGCTGGAGGATATAGGAGACAATAAGGCCTTCCGCACACAACCTGCAGCGATACTGGAAGTCAAGGGAAGCAAGGCGACGACTTATCTTTATGTCGGAGACAGGTGGAAAGACCCTACCCTGGCAGAGACAAAGACCATCATGTTCCCTGTCACATTCAGCGACACATCGTGCGATTTCCGCTATACAGACAGTTTCGAGATAAACTTCAAGACGGGGGAATGGCGGTAGTATTAAACAAGTAATTGTCAAGTTGGTCAACAAAATTACTATTGTATCATGTATTTTTGTTGACTAACTTAAATTATACGCTTCTTAATAAACCTCGCCGGATTTCCTGCCCAGATTTCATGCGGAGGGACATCCTTTGTCACAACAGAACCTGCACCTATTATCGCCCCCTCTCCTATTGTCACTGCATTACAGATTATTGCATTAGCACCTATGAATACATTCTGGCAGATGTGAACCTGCCCGTCTTTAAATCCTATACAAGCCTTAGAAGTGTCCAGATAATGTGACAATATTGTGACTCCCAATGTAATAATTACATTTTTTTCAATTATAATTCCAGAGGGATTAGAAGTATCAAATTTAGTTCCAATGCCTATAAACGTAGTACCCGGATCTTCAATGCCCACTCCTGCCCATTTCAATATCCTCGCTCTATAACACTGAGGTATATTAATATTACAAATAAAATTGATTGAAAAGCGTTTAATAGCATGTACCATATTTACGCGGTCTTCGGTTGATTTATGCCAAACAGCTACGGATTAAAGCAAAACCTTAACGATAAGTTTGCGCCTTGTGCCCGTGCCTATGACCGGGGCATGGGCATCTTCGGGATAGACGACAAGGAACTCTCCTGGCTTCACACTTACCAACACAGAGGCAGGCTCGACATAGAGGGCGAAGTCGCTCTCCTCATCGAAAGGTGCCTCACTGTCCCCCAATGCGGAGATATGTTTCCAGCCTATAGTTTCCTCGCCGGAGATGGGGACATGGATGTCTATGTACTTGCGGTGTACCTCCAGTTTCTGATCCTCAGGACGCTTCAGTTGTACGTCACACACATTTATAAACAGGCTGGAGCCTTCGAGTTCAATTCTGCCAGGTTCCGCATCAGCAAAATCATGTTCGCGGATGTAGTCAAAGGCTTTCTTGAACAAGGGATGAAGTCCCTCATAACGGGGGCTGTCGGATAAATTGGCCAATATCATATTGATATATACGTTATTACATTTGACTTGATTATTATAACAAAGCGTCTATTGCCCTGTGTTTCAACCTTTAGCACGCGTTTCGTATATCTCCGCCGTGGCACTGAAAAGCACATCGGAACTGGAGTTCAGAGCCGTCTCCATGGAGTCCTGCACCACACCGATGATGAAGCCCACTGCCACCACCTGCATTGCGATGTCGTTACCGATACCGAAGAGTGCGCATGCCATGGGAATAAGCAGGAGGGAACCGCCGGCAACCCCGGAGGTACCGCACGCTCCAAGCGTGGCGATGACACTGAGCACCAAGGCACTGACAATGGAAACCTCCACACCGAGAGTGTGGCATGTTGCCAACGTCATAACGGTGATAGTCACTGCCGCCCCATTCATGTTTATAG
>CAMWRK010000045.1 GCA_947176655.1 uncultured Prevotellaceae bacterium
GCAGAGGTATCGTTTCATTGATTTCAAGCGTGAGAAGGATGGTGTTCCTGCAGTGGTTAAGACGATAGAGTATGATCCCAATCGCTCTGCCCGAATTGCCCTGCTTTACTATGCAGACGGTGAAAAGCGTTATATCATTGCTCCTAATGGTTTGGAGGTTGGCGCGACTCTTATGAGTGGTGCCGAGGCTGCTCCGGAAATAGGCAACGCTCTTCCCTTGCAGAATATACCGGTAGGTACTGTTATTCACAATATTGAACTTCGTCCTGGTCAGGGTGGTATTCTGGTTCGTTCAGCCGGTAATTTCGCACAGTTGACATCTCGTGACGGTCGTTATTGCGTTATCAAGTTGCCTTCAGGCGAGACTCGCCAGATTTTGAGCGCGTGCCGTGCTACTGTCGGTAGCGTGGGTAACAGCGATCATGCTTTGGAAAGTTCCGGTAAGGCTGGTCGTAGCCGTTGGTTGGGACGTCGTCCTCATAACCGTGGTGTTGTCATGAACCCGCATGATCACCCCATGGGCGGTGGTGAAGGACGTCAGTCTGGTGGACATCCCCGTTCACGTACAGGTCTGTATGCAAAGGGTAAGAAGACCCGTGCTCCGAAGAAACAGTCCAACAAGTATATCATAGAGAGAGCTAACAAGAAGTAATCAACGGAAGTAAACAACTAAAATTATATGAGTCGTTCATTAAAAAAAGGTCCGTATATTGAGGTCAATCTTGAAAAAAAGATTCTTGCCATGAATGAGAGCGGCAAGAAAAACGTGGTCAAGACTTGGGCTCGTGCTTCTATGATATCTCCTGATTTCGTGGGACATACGGTAGCCGTACATAACGGAAATAAATTCATTCCCGTTTACATAACAGAGAATATGGTCGGACACAAATTGGGCGAGTTCGCTCCAACACGTAAGTTTGGCGGCCATGGTGATAAGAAGAAGAAGTAAACGGAACCAACAACTGCATAATAAAGAATAAAATAATGGGAAAAAGAAAAAGATTAGCTGCTGACACCAGAAAGGAAGCACGCAAGGCCCTGAGTTTTGCCAAGTTGCAGAACGTTCCTTCTTCTCCCCGCAAGATGAGATACGTCGTTGATCTGGTTCGCGGAATGGAGGTGAACAGAGCTTTGGGTACTTTGAAGTTCTGTGCCAAGGCTGCCAGCGCAGACGTAGAGTTGCTCCTTCGTTCTGCCATTGCTAACTGGGAACAGAAGAACGAGCGTAAGGCTGAGGACGGAGAACTCTATATCTCTAAGATTTATGTTGACGAGGGACCTACCCTCAAGCGTATGAGACCGGCTCCTCAGGGTCGTGGTTACAGAATCCGCAAGCGTTCTAATCACATCACCTTGTTCGTTGACACTAAGAAAGATTAATCGAAAAGAAACATGGGACAGAAAGTTAATCCTATAAGCAATCGTTTGGGTATTGTCCGCGGTTGGGATTCAAATTGGTTCGGTGGCAAAAATTATGGTGATACGCTGCTTGAGGATAGCCAGATTCGTAAGTATCTAAATGCTCGTCTTGGTGATGCCAGCATTTCTCGTATTGTCATTGAGCGTACACTGAAAATGGTTACCATTACTGTGTGCACCGCTCGTCCAGGTCTGATTATTGGTAAGGGTGGCGAGAAAGTTGACAAACTCAAGGAGGAACTGAAGAAGATTACCGATAAGGACATTCAGATCAATATATACGAGGTTAAGAAACCGGAACTTGATGCAACGATAGTTGCCAACAGCATAGCACGTCAGGTAGAGGGCAAAATTGCTTATCGTCGTGCCATTAAAATGGCTGTCGCAAATTCAATGCGTGCCGGTGCAGAGGGTATCAAGGTTCTTATCAGTGGACGTCTGAATGGTGCTGAAATTGCTCGCTCAGAGATGTTCAAAGAGGGACGTACTCCGTTACATACACTCCGTGCTGACATTGACTATTGTCAGGCCGAGGCATTGACCAAGGTTGGTCTGCTTGGTATCAAGGTGTGGATTTGCCGTGGTGAAGTTTATGGTAAGAAGGATCTCGCTCCTAACTTTACTCAGGCTAAGGAGCAGGGTCGTGGTTTCGGTGGCAACGGCGGTGGCAAAAACTTCCGTCGCAAGAAGAACAACAACCGTTAAAAACTGAATAAAATGTTACAACCAAAAAGAACTAAATACAGAAGGCCACAAAAAAACCACCGTAAGGGTAATGCAATGCGTGGCAATCAGTTGGCATTCGGTAGCTTTGGTATTAAGTCTTTGGAAACACGTTGGATTACTGCTCGCCAGATAGAGGCAGCTCGTGTGGCAATGACGAGATACATGCAGCGTGAGGGACAAAGCTGGATACGTATTTTCCCGGACAAGCCCATTACCAAGAAGCCTGCAGATGTACGTATGGGTAAAGGTAAGGGAGATCCTGTAGGATATGTGTTTCCAATTACCCCGGGACGCATAATTTTCGAGATAGAGGGTGTTAGTTACGATATTGCGAAGGAGGCTCTTCGTCTTGCAGCTCAGAAGTTGCCCGTAACAACTAAGTTTATTGTTAGACGAGATTACGACAAAAACGCATAGTAATGAAGATTGCAGAAATTAATGCGATGACTGCTGCCGAACTGGTTGAGCGTATCGCTGTTGAGGTTGCTAATTATGAACAGATGAGGTTGAATCATTCTGTAGCACCTTTGGAAAACAACTCTCAGATTAAGGCTGCCCGTCGTAACATTGCTCGAATGAAGACAGTGCTTCGCCAGAAAGAGTCAAACAAGTAATAGGTACTTCAATATATGGAAGCAAGAAATTTAAGAAAAACTCGTACGGGTGTTGTGGTTAGCGATAAGATGGACAAAACCATCGTGGTTGCTGCCAAATTCAAGGAGAAGCACCCTATTTATGGTAAATTCGTTGCGAAGACGAAGAAGTACCATGCGCATGACGAGAAGAATGATTGCCATAAGGGTGATACCGTCCTGATTATGGAAACTCGTCCTCTGAGCAAGACCAAGAGATGGAGAGTAGTAGAAATCGTAGAAAGAGCTAAGTAAAAATGATACAGGCAGAATCTAGATTAGTTGTAGCGGACAATAGCGGTGCTAAGGAGGCAAAGTGCATTCGTGTCCTTGGCGGTACCCGTCGTCGCTACGCTTCTGTAGGTGATGTGATTGTCGTTGCTGTTCAGAGCGCAATCCCCACCAGTGATGTTAAGAAAGGTGCAGTATCAAAGGCCTTGATTGTACGTACTAAAAAAGAGGTTCGTCGTGCAGATGGCTCGTACATCCGCTTCGATGATAACGCTTGTGTCCTGTTGAACAATGCAGGAGATTTGCGTGGCAGTCGTATCTTCGGTCCTGTTGCCCGTGAACTTCGTGCTGCAAACATGAAGGTCGTGTCGTTGGCACCTGAGGTTCTTTAATATTTAAAGACGAAAAGAAGAGCAATGAGTAAGTTACACATTAAGAAAGGCGATACCGTAATCGTAAATGCCGGTGAAAACAAGGGTCAGAGCGGTAAGGTATTGAAGGTGTTCGTTAAGGAGCAGCGTGCCATTGTCGAGGGTGTGAATAAGGTAAAGAAGAGTCAGAAACCAAGTGCCAAGTTCCCTCAGGGCGGCATTATTGAAATGGAGGCTCCAATCCACATTTCCAACTTGAATCCTCTGGATCCCAAGACAGGCAAGGCTACTCGTATTGGTAGAAAACTGAATGCAGACGGCAAATTGGTTCGTTTTGCAAAAAAGAGTGGAGAGGAAATTTAAGATGGCAAATACTGCAAGCCTTAAAAAAGAATACGCTGAGCGTATAGCTCCTGCATTGATGAAGCAGTTTAATTACACTTCTCCGATGCAGATCCCTGTTCTGAAGAAGATTGTTATCAACCAAGGTCTGGGTATGGCAACAGCTGATAAGAAGATTATCGAGGTTGCTATTAACGAGATTACAGAAATTACCGGTCAGAAGGCTGTCGCAACATTTTCGAAGAAGGACGTTGCCCAGTTTAAGCTGCGTAAGAAAATGCCTATCGGTGTTATGGTAACTTTGCGTCGTGAGCGTATGTATGAGTTTCTGGAGAAACTGGTGCGTGTAGCTTTGCCTCGTATTCGTGACTTCAAAGGTATTGAGAGCAAGTTTGATGGTCGTGGCAACTACACACTTGGTATTCAGGAGCAGATTATCTTCCCTGAGATTAATATTGATGCAATTGACCGTATCTTGGGTATGAATATCACTTTCGTGACTACAGCCAAGACTGACGAGGAGGGTTATGCTCTGCTCAAGGAGTTTGGTCTTCCTTTTAAGAACGCTAAAAACTAACAGTAAGTTATGGCAAAAGAATCAATGAAAGCCCGCGAGGTAAAGCGTGCGAAACTGGTTGCAAAGTATGCAGAAAAGCGTGCAGCTTTGAAGAAGATTATCAACAATCCCAACACAGATCCAGTGGAAGCTTTTGAGGCAGCTCAGAAACTTCAGGCAATTCCTCGCAATGCTAATCCTATTCGCCTGCATAATCGTTGCAAGATTACAGGTCGTCCCAAGGGGTATATTCGTATGTTCGGCATCAGCCGCATACAGTTCCGCGAGATGGCTTCAGCAGGTTTGATTCCTGGCGTTAAGAAGGCAAGCTGGTAAGCAACTCATGACAGTTCTCCCTATATGAGATTTGTCCATGAAATAAATGTAATTAATTTTTAATATTGTCGGGATAGCCCCGATTAATTAAATCTGAAAAATGACAGATCCAATTGCAGATTATTTGACGCGTTTGCGTAATGCAATTCAAGCAAAGCACCGTGTTGTTGAGTGCCCTGCGTCAAATTTGAAGAAGGAAATCACTAAGATTCTCTTCGAAAAGGGTTACATCTTGAACTACAAGTTTGTGGAAGATGGCCCTCAAGGTACAATCAAGGTAGCTTTGAAGTATGACGAACAGACTCGCCAGAATGCTATCAAGAAGCTGGTACGTATATCCACTCCAGGTATGCGCAAGTACACTGGTTATAAGGATATGCCTAGAGTTATTAACGGACTGGGTATTGCTATTATATCCACATCCAAGGGTGTAATGACAAACAAAGAGGCTGCAGACCTGAAAATAGGTGGCGAGGTTCTTTGTTATGTATATTAATAGGAGGATTTAGCAATGTCAAGAATAGGTAAATTGCCCATTACTATTCCCGCAGGTGTTACAGTTACATACAACGACAATGTTGTCAGTGTAAAGGGAGCCAAGGGAGAGATGAGTCAGGCCATTAATCCCTCTATCCTTGTGAACATTTCCGGTTCGGAGATTGTATTCGAAATTGACGAGACAGCCGACCTTGATGCCAAGCAGAAGCAGGCTTACCATGGTTTGTATCGTTCTTTGGTACACAATATGGTGGTTGGTGTAAGTGAAGGTTACAAGAAGACACTAGAACTTGTTGGTGTGGGATTCCGCGCGAGCAATCAGGGTAATCTGATAGAATTGTCTTTGGGCTTCACTCACAGTATCTTTATACAGTTGCCTGCCGAGATTAAGGTTGAGACCAAGTCTGAGAGAAATCAGAACCCGCTGATCATCCTTGAGTCTTGCGACAAACAGTTGCTCGGTCAGGTGTGTGCAAAAATTCGTTCTTTCCGTAAGCCCGAACCTTATAAGGGCAAGGGTGTCCTCTTCGCTGGTGAGATTATCCGTAGAAAGTCTGGTAAGTCAGCAGGTGCAAAGTAAATCTTTAAAACTGTAAGATTATGACAACAAAAATAGAAAGACGAATTAAGATTAAATATAGAGTTCGTAATAAGATCTCTGGTACTGTCGAGCGTCCTCGTATGAGTGTTTTCCGCAGCAACAAGCAGATATATGTGCAGATTATCAATGATCAGACTGGTAATACCTTGGTGTGTGCAAGCAGTCTTGGCATGGAGGCATGTCCTAAGAAGGAACAGGCTGCTAGGGTTGGGGAGCTGATAGCCAAAAAGGCTCTTGAAGCTGGTATTACCGCCGTTGTGTTTGATCGTAATGGCTATCTGTATCATGGTAGAGTTAAGGAAGTGGCTGATGCTGCACGTAACGGAGGACTTAAATTCTAATAACGATTATGGTAATTAAGAATATTAATGTTAACAGCGAGGAATTGAAGGATCGTTTGGTCGCTATCAACCGCGTTACTAAAGTTACCAAGGGTGGTCGTACTTTCACTTTCAGCGCAATTGTCGTGGTAGGCAACGAGAACGGTGTGATTGGCTGGGGGCTGGGTAAGGCTGGTGAAGTAACAGCTGCCATAGCAAAGGGAGTTGAGGCTGCTAAGAAGAATCTTGTACAGGTTCCGGTTCTCAAGGGTACTGTTCCTCATGAGGCTACTGCCAAGTTTGGTGGTGCTGATGTCCTCATCATGCCGGCAAGTCATGGTACCGGTGTTGTTGCCGGTGGCGCGATGCGTGCTGTACTTGAGAGCGTAGGTATTACAGACTGTTTGGCCAAGTCTAAGGGTTCTTCCAATCCTCACAATTTGGTGAAGGCAACTATAGCTGCTTTGTCCAGCATGCGTGATGCACGTCAGGTAGCGCAGAGCCGTGGTATCAGTCTTGAGAAAGTATTCCGTGGTTAAATGTTGTAAAGGAGAAACGTATTATGGCAACTATTAAAGTACAACAGGTCAAGAGCCGTATCCATGCTCCTAAGCGCCAGAAGGCAACCTTGGATACTATGGGTCTGAAGAAGTTGAATCAGATTGTAGAGTTGGAGGATAGTGCCTGCAATCGTGGATTGATTCAGGCTGTTCATCATTTGGTGAAAGTTATCGGCTAATCTCAAGTTTTATTCAATTCAAAAACTGAAAACGTTATGAAGTTAAATACATTGAAGCCCGCTGCTGGTTCTACTCACAGCGAGCGCCGAATAGGCCGCGGTCCTGGCAGTGGTTTGGGTGGTACTTCTACCCGTGGTCACAAAGGTGCCAAGGCACGTTCCGGTTATAAGAAGAAGATTGGTTTTGAGGGTGGTCAGATGCCTTTGCAGCGTCGTCTGCCTAAGTTCGGCTTCAAAAATATCAATCATGTGGAGTATCAGGTCGTAAACCTGTCTTCTTTGCAGACATTGGCCGACAAGGGCATTGTAGTTATTGGCATTGCTGAGTTTATCGCCGCTGGTTATGCTAAAAACGGTCAGCTTGTAAAGGTGCTGGGTAATGGTACGCTGAGTGCCAAAATCGAGGTTTCTGCAAATGCTTTCTCCAAGACTGCAGAATCTGCTATCGTAGCTGCCGGGGGTACTGCTACTAAATTGTAAACGGGATGAAAAAGTTTATTGAAACCTTAAAGAACATATGGAGTGTAGAGGATCTGAGAACAAGGATCCTCTTCACCTTGGCATTGGCTGCAATATATAGGTTCGGCTCTTTTGTCGTATTGCCTGGTATCAATCCTAATGCTTTGGCAAAATTGCATGAACAGACTAGTACGGGCTTGATGTCTTTGCTGAATATGTTCTCAGGTGGCGCTTTTTCCAATGCGTCAGTATTCGCATTGGGAATAATGCCATACATTTCGGCTTCAATTGTTATTCAGCTGTTTGCATTCGTTGTTCCTCATTTCCAGAAGATGCAGCGTGAGGGAGAGAGTGGCCGCAGAAAAATGAATCAGTACACACGATGGCTGACAATATTTATTCTGTTGTTCCAGGCTCCGTCATATTTGATTCACTTGCGTATGCAGGCATCTGGTGCACTTAATCCCGAATTGAACTGGACATTGTTCATCGCTTCCAGTACTATAATGCTTGCCGCCGGTAGCATGTTTATCCTGTGGCTGGGAGAGCGTATTACCGATAAGGGTATTGGTAATGGTGTTTCTCTGATTATTATGCTGGGTATTATTGCACGTTTGCCTCAGGCTTTCGGCCAGGAATTGGTGGCGCGTCTGAATAATCTGAATGGGGGTGGACTTATCATGTTTGCCGTTGAATTGATTATTCTTATGGTGGTGATTTGTGCTGCTATCCTTTTGGTTCAGGGTACACGCAAGGTTCCTGTTCAGTATGCTAAGCGTGTGTATGCCGGTCAGCAGATAGGTGGATCACGTCAGTACATTCCTCTTAAAATATTTGCTGCAAATGTGATGCCCATCATCTTTGCTCAGGCTATTATGTTCATTCCCATCACATTCTTGGGGATGCTTAATGGCGGGGAGAATCCTTCTGCTCTTCTGATAGCGTTAAGCGACCATACGAGCCTGCTGTATAATGGTGTGTTTGCTTTCTTGATTGTTGCATTCACATATTTTTACACGGCAATCACTATGGATCCTGTGCAGATGGCTGAGGATATGAAGCGTAACAATGGATTCATCCCTGGGGTTCGTCCTGGGCATGATACGGCAGAATACCTTGATCAGGTAATGTCACATCTTACATTCACCGGGTCTATTTTCCTGGCATTGATAGCGTGTATGCCTGCATTTGCGGGTCTGCTGAATGTTTCTCAGGAGTTTGCCCAGTTCTTCGGAGGTACAAGTTTGCTGATTCTGGTTGGTGTTGTCTTGGATACACTGCAGCAGATTGAGAGTCACTTGCTGATGAGGCATTATGATGGCTTGTTAAGCAGTGGTCGTATTCACGGTCGCAACGGAATGACTCGGTAATTTGGGCTCTCGAAATGATATTTCTGAAGACAGAGGACGAAATAGCTTTGATGCGAGCTGCCAACCGGTTGGTTTCACAAACGCTGGCAGAGGTCGGAAGGATGATAAAGCCGGGTGTGACCACCAAGCAATTGGACAAGGTGGCTGAAGAGTACATACGTGATTACGGTGCAGTTCCTACTTTCTTGGGATTTCCTAATCCATACGGAGCGGATTTTCCTGCGAGTGTCTGCACGTCGGTAAATGATCAGGTCGTACATGGTATTCCTAATGATGAACCACTGAAAGAGGGTGATATCGTTTCGGTGGACTGTGGAGCCTTATTAGATGGGTTTAATGGAGACTCATGCTATACGTTTCGTGTTGGAGAGGTTTCTGAAGAGGTGAACAGACTTCTGTGTGCTACTAAGGAATCTTTGTATAGAGGTATAGAGGCTGCCTATGCAGGAAAACGGATTGGGGATATTGGTGCTGCAGTTCAGGATTATTGCGAGCATCTTGGTTATGGAGTTATTAGGGAGTTTGTTGGCCACGGTATCGGTAAAGAGATGCATGAGGAACCGCAAGTCCCTAATTACGGTAGGCCTGGCAGCGGCAAACAGATTAAAAATGGTCTGTGTATTGCGATAGAGCCGATGATAGTTCAAGGTAGCAGGGAAATATGGATGATGCCTGATAAATGGACTATTAAAACACGTGATGGTGGGTGGGCGGCTCATTATGAGCATACAATCGCGGTTCATCATGGTAAGCCGGAGATACTTTCTTCGTTTGAGGAAATAGAGAAAATAGAGAACCAGTATTAATACACTGTAGCAGATAAATGGCAAAGCAGGCAGTTATAGAACAGGATGGTGTAGTGGTGGAGGCACTTTCTAATGCTAATTTCCGTGTGGAGTTGGATAAGATTGGTGCTCAGATTCTTTGCACCATCAGCGGAAAGATGCGAATGCACTACATAAAGATTCTTCCCGGTGATAAGGTCAAAGTGGAGATGAGTCCATATGACTTGACGAAAGGTCGCATTGTGTTTAGATATAAATAATAGACTAAAATATGAAAACAAGAGCTTCATTAAAGAAACGTACTCCTGATTGCAAGATTGTCCGTCGTAAGGGGCGTTTGTATGTGATTAACAAAAAAAACCCTAAGTTTAAGACACGTCAGGGTTAACATTATTGCAAAAAGTAGAATAGTATATGGCAATTAGAATTGTTGGTGTTGATTTACCTCAGAACAAGAGGGGTGAAATCGCCTTGACCTATGTCTACGGCATAGGTCGCAGTAGCTCAGCCAAGATTTTGGAGAAGGCTGGTGTCGACAAGGACAAGAGGGTTAGTGATTGGACTGATGACGAGGCAGGTAAAATTCGTGAGGTGATTGCTGCCGAATATAAGGTTGAGGGTGATCTCCGTAGTGAAATCTCCTTAAATATCAAGCGACTGATGGATATAGGTTGCTATCGTGGCGTTCGTCATCGTAATGGTCTTCCAGTTCGTGGTCAGAGCACTAAGAACAATGCTCGTACACGTAAGGGTAAGAAAAAGACCGTTGCTAACAAGAAAAAAGCTACTAAATAATAATTGATATGGCAAAGAAAACAGTTGCAGCAAAGAAAAGAAATGTGAAGGTTGATGCATTGGGTCAGTTGCATGTTCACAGTTCATTCAATAATATCATCGTGTCTTTGGCTAATAGCGAGGGTCAGGTAATATCTTGGTCTTCCGCCGGCAAGATGGGGTTCCGCGGCAGTAAGAAGAATACTCCATACGCAGCCCAGATGGCAGCACAGGATTGTGCAAAGATTGCTTACGATTTGGGTCTGCGCAAAGTGAAGGCATACGTTAAGGGACCCGGTAACGGTCGCGAGTCTGCTATCCGCACAGTTCATGGTGCTGGAATAGAGGTAATCGAAATTATTGATGTGACTCCGCTACCTCACAACGGTTGCCGTCCCCCCAAGAGAAGAAGAGTATAATCACCAAGGACCTAAATTTAAGTATATATAGAGATTATGGCAAGATATATTGGACCAAAGTCAAGAATTGACCGCCGCTTTGGCGAGACTATTTTGGGATCTGAAAAGGTTCGTTCACGTAGGAACTTCCCTCCTGGTCAGCATGGCAACAGCCGTCGTCGTAAGACTTCTGAGTATGGTGTGATGTTGGCTGAGAAGCAGAAGGCAAAATATACATATGGTGTTCTGGAGAAGCAGTTCCGTAATATGTTTGAAAAGGCTGCACGTACTAGTGGTATTACCGGTCAGATTCTGTTGCAGAATTTGGAGTGTCGTCTTGATAATATTGTATATCGTCTTGGTATAGCTCCTACTCGTCGTGCTGCACGTCAGTTGGTTAACCATAAGCATATTGTTGTTGATGGCAAGGTTGTAGGTATCGCAAGTTATGCAGTTAAGCCCGGTCAAATTGTCGGTGTTCGTGAACGTGCCAAGAGTCTGGAGGTAATTGCAGATGCCTTGGCCGGTTTCAACCACAGCAAGTATCCTTGGATAGAGTGGGACGAGGCTACCAAAGCCGGTAAGTTGCTTCACAGACCCGAGCGTGCAGATATTCCTGAGAACATCAAGGAGCAGTTGATCGTTGAGTTGTATTCTAAATAATAAACAATAAATAGAGACCCATGTCAATTTTAGCATTTCAGAAACCCGATAATGTCGTGATGCTTGAGGCTGACAATTCATTCGGCAAGTTTGAATTCCGTCCTCTCGAACCCGGCTATGGTCAGACCATTGGCAATGCACTCCGCCGTATCCTCCTTTCAAGCCTCGGCGGTTACGCTATATGCTCTATCCGTATCGAAGGGGTTGCCCACGAACTGGACACAATCCCCGGTGTGATTGAGGATGTTACCAACATTATCCTCAACCTCAAACAGGTTCGTTTCAAGCATCTCAACAATGATGCTGACACTGAAAAAGCAGTTGTCAACGTCTCGGGTACAGATGTGTTCAAAGCCGGTGACTTGGGTAAGGTGCTTTCGGGTTTTGAGGTCTTGAATCCCGACCTGGTGATTTGCAGGCTCAATCCCAATGCCTCGTTCTCTGTGGAATTCACTATCAACAAGGGCAGAGGTTTGGTGGCTGCCGATGAAAACAGAGAAATGCTCGCCGCGCAAGGCGCTGACCCCTCTGT
>CAMWRK010000046.1 GCA_947176655.1 uncultured Prevotellaceae bacterium
TCCTTGAGCCAGCCCTGTGGCGTGAGGATGCGGGCGTTGATAATCTGTGTTAACATAGTCTTTCTTTAATATGAAGGTAAAACAGCCGAGGAGGCACCCCCCCGGCATGATATTGGTTACTTGACCATAGAATATACCACATCCATGATATCCTTGCCGATACGGTCGGCAGCCTCCATGGTGCTTGCCTCGGAATAGACACGGATAATAGGCTCGGTATTGGACTTGCGCAGGTGTACCCATTTGTCGGGGAAGTCAATCTTGACACCGTCAATATCGTTGACTTCCTGATCCTTGTACAGTTCCTTCACCTTCTCCAGAATGGCATCGACATCAGTGTCCGGAGTGAGGTCTATGCGGTTCTTGGCAATCTGATATGGAGGATATGTGGCACGCAACTCGCTGGTCTTCACACCCTTCTTGGCCAGATAGGTAAGGATAAGAGCTATGCCCACAAGAGCATCGCGACCGCTGTGGGCGGCAGGATAGATGACTCCGCCGTTGCCCTCGCCGCCGATAACGGCATTTACCTCGCGCATTTTGGTGACGACATTTACCTCGCCGACAGCAGCTGCACTGTACTGGCATCCGGCATATTTGTTGGTAACATCACGGAGGGCACGTGTCGAACTCAGGTTGCTTACAGTATTGCCAGGCGTATGCTGCAGGATATAGTCGGCCACGGTTACGAGAGTGTATTCCTCGCCATACATGGTTCCGTCCTCGCAGAAGAGCGCGAGACGGTCAACGTCCGGGTCAACGACAAAAGCTATGTCGTGCTCGCCCTTCTGCATAAGTTCCTTAATCTCCACAAGGTTTTTCTCCAGAGGCTCGGGATTATGGCTGAAGTCTCCGGTGGGTTCTGTGAACAGTCCGGTAATCTTCTCCACGCCAAGTTGCTCAAGCAGTTTAGGCAGGATGATACCGCCGACACTGTTGACAGCGTCGAAAGCCACCTTGAAGTGTGCGTTGCGCACGGCATCGGTGTCGACGAGATCCAGTCCGAGAACCATGTCGATATGCTTCTGGTCATAGGAATCGTCCTCGGTGTACTTGCCGAGGTGATCCACATCTGCAAACTCGAACTCTTCGGCCTCGGCTATGCGGAGCACCTCTTCTCCCTGGGCTTTATTGAAAAATTCGCCCTTCTCGTTGAGAAGTTTAAGGGCATTCCACATACGGGGATTGTGGCTGGCCGTAAGTATGATGCCACCATCGGCCCCCTCCATAGTAACAGCAATTTCAGTGGTCGGAGTGCTGGCCAGACCGATGTTAACCACATCGAAGCCCATGCCCATAAGAGTGCCGCAAACGACGTTCTTTACCATCTCGCCAGAGATACGTGCGTCACGACCGACAACAATCTTGTTGGAACCAACGGGACTTGTCTTACGGATAACGGTTGCGTAAGCGCTCACGAACTTGACGATGTCAAGAGGATTGAGGGTGTCGCCGGCCTTGCCGCCGATAGTGCCTCTGATACCGGAAATGGATTTGATCAGTGTCATAGGTATTGTTTGTAATTTGCCTGAATATTATTGTTTGTCCATACAAATTTAGCGAAAATTATTTATTCGACAGACGACATTGCCGGCTTTTCTTGCCGTTGACAGCGACATTTGGGGACATTTTTACCCTGACACCTTTGTGCTATAGTATATTTTATGTAACTTTACGCAAATTTAGTACGTGTACATTGCATAAGACACGTACACAACGCCCCAAAATACATGCAAGTTATCGATCTGATAAACGACAGAAACAGCAGGCCGTTCTCCTTCGAGGTGCTGCCGCCACTGAAAGGCAACGGTACCGCGCAGCTGTTCGGAACAATAGACCGGCTGAAGGAATTCGGCCCGCGATACATAAACATCACCACACACAGAAGCGAGTATGTGTACAAAGACCTCGGGGACGGGATGATGCAGCGGCAACGCATAAGGCGACGCCCCGGCACCATTGCCATTGCCGCGGCCATACAGCAGAAGTATGGAATACCCGTGGTGCCACACATAGTTTGCAGCGGGCATACCAGAGAGGAACTGGAATACATGCTGCTGGATCTGCAGTTTCTCGGCATAAGAGATCTGCTGGTGCTCCGTGGCGACAAGGCAAAGGAAGACCCGATATTCCGTCCGACAGGGGATGGACCTGCACATGCTACGGAACTGATAGAACAGATAAACGTCTTCAACAACGGATACTTCTTCGACGGCACGGAAATGACGTGTCCCGGAGAAAAGTTCCGTTACGGGGTGGCATGTTACCCAGAGAAACACGAGGAGGCAGCCAACATGGACAGCGACATGGCCGTACTGAAGAGGAAAGTGGAGCTGGGAGCTGAATATGCCGTAACGCAGTTGTTCTACGACAATGAACGGTATTTCGCCTTTGTGGAACGTGCACGCAAGGAAGGTATAGATATACCCATCGTACCAGGAATAAAGCCTATCTCAAAACTAAGCCAACTGAACGTCGTCCCCAAAATCTTCCACTGCGATTTGCCCGAGGCATTGTACCGCGAGGCCGTGAAATGCAGCACGGACGAAGAGATAAAGCAGGTAGGCATAGAGTGGGCGGTGACACAATGTCGCGAGCTCCTTGAAAAAGGCGTGCCGAATCTGCATTTCTACACCGTTAGTGCAGTGGACGGCATCTGCGAGATTGCCAAGAGAATATATTGAGAACACCAACGCAGACTGGCAATGTAACGGACAACGTGCGGGAAAGCACAAAGAGTATAATCAAGGGGATACGTAACAGAGATTATGATGGATCTGGACAACATCATAGGACAGACAGAGGCAAAGAACAGGCTGAAGGAGATGGTGAGCGGCAACAGAATACCGCACGCCCTTATGCTGTGCGGTCCCAAAGGAGGCGGCAAGCTGGCTCTGGCTTTGGCCTTCGCCAAGATGCTGCTGTGCAAGGACAGCAGCGATGAAGCCATGCTGAAAGAATGGGCGCATCCGGATCTGCACTTCTCCGTGCCGGTATACAAGAGGAAAAGCACCGACAGACCGGTGTCGGACGACTTCCTGCCGCAATGGAGGGAACTGATTGGCAGGAAGCTGTATTTCGACGTAGAGGACTGGCTGACAGCAATAAAGGCGGAAAACCAACAGATTGTGCACTATGTGTACGAGAGCGATGCACTGCAACAGAAACTGCAACTGAAAGCCAGCCGCGGCGGACGGCGCGTTGTTGTGGTCTGGCTTCCTGAAAGGATGATGATCCAGGCGGCCAACAAACTGCTGAAACTGATAGAAGAACCGCCGGCAGAGACATATTTCATCCTGGTAAGCGAAGATCCTGACAACGTGCTCGGCACCATACAGAGCCGCACGCAGAGACTGCATGTTCCAGGACTGACGGAAGACGAAATAGCCTCGGCACTGATGCACGAGAAGAGGCTGCCGGAGGAGGAGGCCAAGGTCATGGCCCATGTGGCCCAGGGCAGCTATACCGCAGCACTGAAACGTCTGGAGGCAGAGAACGAGGAAAAGACCTTCTTCGAACTGTTCGTAAGGCTTATGCGCATGAGCTACATGCGGCGCATCAAGGACATGAGACAATGGAGCGAACAGGTCAGCGACATGGGCAGAGAAAGCCAGAAGAGAATGCTGGAATACTGCCAACGGCTGATAAGGGAGAATTTCATGTACAACTTCCACAGAGCGGAACTCGTCTACGAGACATCGGAGGAGGCAGCTTTCAGCACGAATTTCGCACGCTTTGTAAACGAGAAAAACGTAATACCGATAATGGAAGAACTGTCCAGGTGCCAGCGCGACATAGAGCAGAACGTAAACCCAAGGATGGTATTCTTTGATTTCGCACTAAAAATGATAGTACTATTAATACAATAAATGGAACACAGATATATCACAGGAGGTGGACGCGGACTATGCAAAGAAGGTTGGCACGCAAACCACTATACGCAACTGAATGTTTTTGACTACATGGCCGACATGCCAAACAATACGGTGGTGACGGATCTTGTGGAAGTACAGTTCAAGAATACACGGAAAGGCTATTATCACAACTCTAACGGGCTGGAACTGCACAAAGGCGACATAGTAGCCGTAGAGGGCAATCCCGGACACGACATAGGAACGGTGACAATGACCGGCAGCTTGGTAGCCTTGCAGGTGAAGAAAGCCAACCTGAAAAGCGAGGAGGAAATAAAGACT
Source organism: uncultured Prevotellaceae bacterium (assembly GCA_947176655.1). Taxonomy (GTDB): domain Bacteria; phylum Bacteroidota; class Bacteroidia; order Bacteroidales; family Bacteroidaceae; genus Physcousia. The sequence goes on from CAMWRK010000046.1 coordinate 4,194, forward strand.
GTCTACCGCCTTGCCAAGGAGGGCGACCTCGAGAAGTACGAACAGGCCAAGGCTCGTGAACACCAGACTATGATAGAGTCACGCCAGATAGCCAAGGATCTCGGACTGGAAATGAAGATAGGCGATGTGGAGTATCAGGGCGACGGCAACAAGGCCATCTTCTACTACATAGCCGACGGCAGGGTGGACTTCAGGCAGTTGATAAAAGTATTGGCCGAGACGTTCCACATAAGAGTGGAGATGAAACAGATAGGAGCAAGGCAGGAAGCTGGACGCATAGGCGGTTTCGGACCGTGCGGACGGGAGTTGTGCTGCTCCACATGGATGAAGAGTTTTACAAGCGTGGGCACTGCGGCAGCACGTTTCCAGAACCTGTCCCTGAACCCGCAGAAGCTGGCCGGACAGTGCGCCAAGCTGAGATGTTGCATAAACTACGAGGTGGATCAGTACATGGAAGCCGGACGCAAGCTGCCTGGACGGGACATTGTGCTGAACACGCAGGAAGGGGAGTGGTTCTTTTTCAAGGCTGACATTCTGGCCGGGCTGGTGTCGTACTCATCGGACAAGCACATAGCCGCCAACATCACGACAATAACAGCCGAACGCGCCATGGAGGTGATAGCACAGAACAGGAAAGGCGAAAAACCGGTGACACTTTCCAAGGAAGCGGCAGGAGAAAAAGCACACCACATAGACCTGGCCACACAGGAGGAACTGAACCGTTTCGACTCACAACTGGCAGGAAAGAAGAGAAAGAAGAAGAACAACAAACGCAATGGCGAGCGCAAGAACTACGGCAAGGTGCAAGGCGGCGACAGCCCTACTGGCAATTCTACTGACATGTAGTTGCACTGGCGACACGTTGCAACTGCAATACAGACACATCCCTGCCGGAGGATGGCGGAGGGACGACACCTTGTACTTCGACATTCCGCCTGCCACAAGGGATGGGATGCACACTACAGACATAGAGATACGCACCGCGACAGCTCTCCCTTACCGTAAGTTGTGGCTGGCTATGGAATTCTCGCTGAGCGACAGTTCCTGCACGGACAGCATCTGCCACTGCAACACCGTACGGCGCGACACGGTGTGCATAGTGACACAAGAGGACAGCCGCACCTTTGAGAAGAAAGGAATGGCTGTGCCAATCTATTCCTACAGCCACAACTCCCCCACCCTGACAAGAGGACAGCACGGACAGTTAAAAGTGTTCCACCTCATGTCACGAGAATGCTTGCCTAATTTTCTCGATGTGGGCATCAGGATAAAGCCATACAGAGGGGCAGGCATATTGAAAAGGGAATTGAAAGGCGGGTGTCAGAAATGTCGGTTCCGCTAACCGATCATCCGCTAATGCTGCATGCGGTTGCGTGCTGCATCTATGCGCAGGAACACGAACAGCAATATTGTGAAGCCCCAGAGCGATGAACCGCCGTAGCTGAAGAACGGGAGCGGGATACCTATGACCGGAGTGAGGCCGAGAACCATACCGACATTTATGAGGACATGAAAGAGGAAGATGCTGAGAACACTGTACCCGTAGATGCGCCCGAAGCGGAGCGGCTGCCGTTCTGCAAGGTGTATGAGACGCAATATCAAGGTGAGGAAGATCAGAAGCACCATGGAGCTGCCTACGAATCCCTGCTCCTCACCCACGGTACAGAAGATGAAGTCGGTATCCTGCTCAGGAACATATTTCAGTTTGGTCTGCGTGCCATTGAGGAATCCTTTACCCTTCAGACCGCCTGAGCCTATGGCTATCTTGGCCTGTATGACATTATAGCCGGCACCCTTGGGGTCGTCCTCAAGGCCAAGGAGCACGCGGACACGCTTCTGCTGGTGCGGTTGAAGGACATCAGTGAGGACATAGTTGACAGAATAAAAGAAGCCCGTACTGCCTATGGCGAATAGGGCGATAAGAGCGTACGAAGCCAGTTGTTCGCGTACAGCGAGATAGAACAGATAGCCTATGGTGGCGGCAAGCACTGCCCACTGCACCCAAGCAGCATTGAAAGGAATGAGATATTTGGCATAGAGGAGTGCCAGAACATAGGCTGTCGTGCCGAAGAAGAGGGTCTGTAGGACAGGTTTTCGCAAAGATGTATATACCCACATCATGCCTACGGAGAAAAGATGTATTGCTGCAAGGACGACAAATTCACCGGTACTGACCTGGGGGAGTTCCCACAATGGGACGTCAGCGTAGCGTATGCCTACGATAAAATAGAACACGGCGGCAGCACCGGAAAAAAGTATGCTACCGGCCATGCCCTCACGATAGAACATGAAAAAGAAAGCCAGGTAGACAAGTGCCGATCCAGTCTCCCTCTGTCTTATAATCAATGCCATGGGTAGCAGGAGCAGTACGGTGACAATGACAAAGTCGCGCCAGCGGGCGAGGTCGAAGTTGAATGTGCTTATTACCTTGGCAATGCCTATGGCCGTGGCAAACTTGGCAAACTCGGCAGGCTGGATGCTGAACGAGCCTATCTTTATCCAGGAGAGACTTCCCTTGATTTCCTTGGCGAACATTGGCGTGACCAGGAGCAAGGCAAGAAATAATATATATATAATGTATGAGAGCGTCTCCACCCAACGGTCGTCGACACAAATTATGAAGGCTCCGAGAAGCAGCGACGAAAATATCCACACCATCTGCAATCCGCTGCGCGAAGAAAAGTCGAGGAGCGTGATTCCCTTGTCGAAATCGTAGCTCGCACCGCAGATGCTGATCCAACCCATAACTACAAGGACAACGAAAATGAATATGGTGAACCAGTCCAGATTGCTGACAAGGCTCTGGTCTCTATTGCTTTTGTTTGCCGATGACATCTTCTACAGAAATTAGGTGTTTGTCTTCATATATCCGGGCTGTGGCCTCGCTCTCTGGCGACAAGCCCCCTGTCAGATATTGTTCCATCATGAGTGCACCTATCGGCACTCCATATCTGTTGCCCCAGATACCGTTCTCCACATATACGCAGATAGCTATTCTGGGGTTGTCCATAGGTGCGAACCCCATGAAGGCCGAATGATCCTGTCCGTGCGGGTTCTGAGCCGTTCCTGTCTTGCCGCACACCTCGTAGCGCGAGGTATTGGCCAGGCTGCATGTTCCTGCCAGGACTGCCTGACGCATGCCGCGAACCACATGCTCATAGGCTGCGACCCCGGCCATAGTGTAGCGCCTGCGAGTATAGAGAGTATCGAGTTCCTCGTCCTGAATATCCTTGACAACATGCGGAGTTATGAACCATCCGCGGTTGGCTATCGTCGCTCCGAGATTGGCTATCTGCAAGGGGGTGGCACTGACCTCGCCCTGGCCTATGGAGATGGATATGACCGTAAGGGCATTCCACGACTTGCGATACTTCCTGTCATAATAGGCCGCATTGGGAATCATGCCCCGCTGCTCTCCAGGCAAATCCACGCCAAGACAGTAGCCGAAACCCATGGACACGACATAGTCTTTCCAACGTGTCATGGCCTCCTGCACAGAGGAATACTTCTGGCGGTTGGAGAACATGTAGTAAAGCCCCCAGCAATAATAGGCATTGCACGATGTGGCCAACGACGGCACGAGGGAGATAGGCGAGGGATGCGCATGACACTTTACTGTAAGACCGCGGTTGTGAAAACCGCCGCTACACTGATACATAGTCTGCGGTGTCACGATGCCTTCCTGAAAAAGCGTGAGTGCCTGCGTGGTCTTGAACGTAGAGCCAGGGGGATACAGCCCCATGATGGCTCTGTTGAGAAGCGGTTTGTGCGGGTTGTCCGACAGCAGACGGTTGTTGGCACCGCGCTGACGCCCTTTCATCATTCCGGGATCGTAAGTGGGACTGCTGACCATACACAGAATTTCGCCCGTAGAAGGTTCTATGGCCACGATGCCGCCTTTCTTTCCTGTCATAAGCCGCTCCCCCAGTGCCTGAAGTTCCAGATCTATGGACAAAGTGAGATTCTTTCCTGGCACAGGAGCCGTGTCGAACTTGCCGTTCTGATAGCGTCCCTTGATACGCCCCCTGAAATCGCGCAGAAGTATCTCCACGCCCTTCTCGCCACGCAACTGTTTCTCGTACCGGCGCTCTACGCCGAGTTTACCTATGTAGTCCCCGCTGCTGTAGTATTTATCCCCTTCCATATCCCTGAGACTTACCTCGCCGACATCGCCGAGGACATGGGCAGCATAGGGATAGGAATACTGGCGTATGCTACGCTTCTGCACGTAAAAACCACCGTAATCGAACATCTTCTCGCGAAAAGTGCTGAACTCCTCGGCAGACAGCTGGCTCATGAACAACTGCTGGGTATAAGGACTGTATCCGGGATTGCGCCTGCGGTCACGTATCTCGTCCATACGCCTCATGTACCACTCCGGAGTGATGCCGAGGGTATTGCACAGATCCACTGTGTCCACTCCTATCTGCTCCTTCATCACCACCATGATATCATAAGCCGGCTGGTTGTACACAAGCAATTTGCCGTTGCGGTCGGTGATGGCTCCGCGTGCAGGGAAAAGCATGCGCTTCAGCAAAGCATTGCTATCGGCATTCTTCTTGAAATCATCGCTGAGAAGCTGTAGTGTGAACAATCTAAGTATGTAAGTAAATACAATGATACAGGCAATACCAGCCAGAACATATTTACGTTTTCCGTATTCGTACTTCTTCTCCATCGGACAGGCATAAGTTAGTCAACGAAATCATTCACTCCCGGACGTGCGGAACAATTCTATAGACAACGATATAAGCAGGGACAGGGCATAGCTCCCGAGCAAACACGGGAGCAAGTCGGTGACATACCGGAAAGCAAAGGCTTCCAACAAAAAATACAGACAATGATGGACGGCCATCAGTATGGCCAGATACGAGAAATAGCGGTACCGTCCAAGCATCCATGCATCAGGCACTGCATCCACAGGAGCATCCTTGGACACCATGGCCTGCAAAAGGTAGTGGCGTACAAAGGCCGTAGCGGTCATGGCTCCGGCAGCCACACCAGGTGTATTGCTGAACGCATCCAGAATCAGACCTGTGACAAAAGTAAGGCACATGTTGCCTATGCGACTTGAGCCCAGAGGTGTATATAATACAGCCAGAATGCCCATCAGCGGCATGGCACAGCCCCAAAGGTTTATGTGATTGAAAACAAGAACCTGCAAGGCAGCGACCAGGAACACGATTCCGGCTCTACGGAATAATATCTGTATCATCGTTGTTGAGTATGACCGCGACATCGCGGATATTGGCCAAGTCAGAAGACAGATGCACCACAAGCTGATAACTCAGTCCGTCCTTGCTGTCCCTTACCTTAATAACTCTGCCGACAAATATGCCTGGCGGGAAAACATTGCTGAAACCGCTCGTCTCCACTGCATCGCCAACTTTTACCACGGCATGCCTCGGCACGTCATCAAGCGTGGCGCACAGCAGATTACCTCCCTGCCAGTGCAGGTATCCGAAATAGTTGCTTCCGCGAAGCCTGCACGAAATGCTGGATTTGCCATTAAGAACCGACATGACAACGGCATAATGATCCGTCACCTGCGACACGATGCCCACAACACCCGTTCCGCATACCACTCCCATCTTAGGACTGACACCATCGCCGGCACCTTTGTCTATAATGACATAATTGTCGCGCATGGCAATGCTGTTGCCCACCACACAGGCCGGCAAGACGGGAAGTTGCGCAAGTTTTGCCGCCAAAGCACGCTCGGTATAAGTACTGTCGTGCGTCAGCTCGTGCAACTCGTTACGCAACACCTCCAGTTCGCGCTCCAATTCGATATTCCGATCCGTAAGCTCCTTATTGACGCTTCCCAGATGCAGATAGGCCAAAGCCTCCTGCTGCCACTGCTGGACGATGCCGGCCGCACTATTGGCTCCGGAAAACCACACACTGCCCTGATACCCATTGAAAGATATAAGCAAAACAAGGCTGATACCCTCCAGGAAGAGAAGTACCAACCAATGCGAATACTTATTTATCCAATCAATGATGCCAGGCATGTCGCATGAGCCCCGTCGGACGGACGGGGCTGTTCATAAAACGATTACATCAGGAAAGAGAACTCCCGTATGTGCTTCAGGGCTACACCCGTTCCCTTGGCCACACAATGCAATGGATCATCGGCCACATGAAAGGGAATGTTTATCTTGTCGGTCAGACGACGTGCAAGACCTTTGAGCAGAGCACCGCCGCCGGCCAGATATATGCCGTTGTGAACAATATCGGCATACAGTTCGGGCGGAGTCTCCTCAAGAGCCTGAAGTATGGCCGTCTCTATCTTCGCCACCGTCTTCTCCAGACAGCGGGCTATCTCCTGATAGCAGACAGGAACCTCCATGGGCAGAGCTGTAATCCTGTTTGGGCCATGCACCACGTAATCCTCTGGAGCCTCATCACCAAGGTCTGTAAGAGCCGCGCCCACATTGATTTTAATACGCTCGGCCATGCGCTCGCTGACCTTGACATTATGCTGACGGGACATATACTCCTGGATGTCGGCTGTAAGTTCGTCACCGGCAACACGCAGACTCTTGTCTGCCACAATACCGCCAAGGCTTATGACAGCAATCTCGGTGCTACCGCCGCCTATGTCCACGATCATATTGCCTTCCGGAGCGAGAACGTCAAGACCTATGCCTATAGCTGCCGCCATCGGTTCATAGATCAGATATACCTCACGTCCGCCGGCATGCTCCGCACTGTCACGGACGGCACGAAGTTCCACCTCGGTAGAACCGCTCGGCACTCCTATCACCATCTTCAGTGATGGCGTAAACAGGTGAGTTCCGGAATGTATCTTCTTGATCATGCCGCGCATCATCTGCTCGCAGGCGTTGAAGTCGGCAATGACGCCATCGCGCAAAGGACGGATGGTACGTATGTCAGGATTCGTCTTCTCATACATCATCTTGGCACGTCCGCCCACAGCTATCATTTTCTCTGTCCGCCGATCCAGCGCCACCACACTCGGCTCGTCCACCAACACCTTCCCATCACAGATAATGATGGTATTGGCCGTGCCAAGATCCATGGCTATCTCCTTGGTAAAGCTGAAAAATCCCATTTTATTACGCTAAGAGAAAGACAGGGTTACTTGACAAAATACTCATGTATGGCCGTATCGTAATGGCTGCTCACTCCGAAAGCACGCGCAGCAAACCATTTGCGATCTTCTATGTCGCTCTCGCCGCCCTTCTTGCGAAGCAGCTCCAACAAGGGCTGGTATTCCGCCTTGCTCGGAACTATGATAACGTCATTGAAGTTCTTGGCACCGGCACGGATAAGACTTATACCGCCTATATCTATCTTCTCGATAATATCGGCTTCGCTAGCGCCCTCGGCCACGGTCTGTTCAAACGGATACAGATCCACGATAACCAGATCTATCTCCGGAATCTCGTACTTCGCCATCTGCTGACGGTCGCTCTCGAGGTCGCGGCGTCCGAGGATTCCGCCAAACACTTTCGGGTGAAGGGTCTTTACCCTGCCGCCAAGGATACTCGGATAAGTGGTGACATCCTCTACCTTCACACATGGAA
>CAMWRK010000047.1 GCA_947176655.1 uncultured Prevotellaceae bacterium
AGTTTAGAAGCTGTCATTACCGCATTATACCATGAAATAGGAGGATTTTTAGTCAAAATTCAGAGCAAAGGCATCCTGGTAGGAGATAGCAGAACGATTATCTTTATTATCAATCCACCCCTTTTCAAGATGGCTCGTCTGAGATATTTCTCCTGCGCTCATGCTTGAGAACAACGCGCAGACTTTCTCAATAGTGCATAATTCAGACTCGTTGAGTATATTGTCAGTATTATCAATTGCTTCCAACTTTATCCCGCTCTGACCGCTTGGATATACAAATTCTTCCATATCAATACCGGGGAGAGAGCTATAAAGTGTTCCCCACTGTTCAGGAACCGGACCAAATAGCAATGCCTTATATGTAATGCCGGTAATGCCATATCCATGTTTCTTATAATGAATGAAATCAACATAGAAGAGCAGTTTGTTCATTTTAGTGACAAAAGTCGAGCCGATTGTCGATATAATCAATTGCACCACATTTGCAACCTTATCGGTGGATAATGAACGAAAGCCTGTGTATTCCGACGGCTGTAAAATTGGCTTATAATCGCCATTGGCCGCCTGCACTTTCTTTTTTATCCGAAGATACTCCTGTTCACTAATCTCGGATTTTGAAGCCTCGACAAATGACATGAATACATCCTTTTCACGAGCTGCGATGATTGTACGGGCATTTGAGACACTCGGCACCTCACCATCTTCATACATACGATATTGGTTTATGCCGAAACCAAGTATCTGCGCCATTTTTGCAGCGGACAAACCATAGTGTTCCCTTAATCCGGAAATCTCATCCGGGAAAGGAATGCCATGTTTGGCGCGATATTGATTATATACTTGGAAGATATTGGCCTCATCCATCTCAGTAGTAGTCCACATCTCACCATCTTCATCAATGATTCCGGTGTGAATGTAGGAGTACTCCTCCTTTCGGAAAGTAGTAGTTCTCACTTCCTGAAAGTATTTTTCTCCGGGTAACAGCTTGTTATTCTCCATTGCTTTCATTCTTTAAGGGGTAAGACATAGGATGTTCCGCTTTATGGAACGAAATACATATCGTATGGGCATTAGGCTTTCCAAGAGTAATCTTGATGTAGATTTCATTTCCTCTTACGTCCTTGCCGAACACCCACATTTCGCCCTGATTATTTAGTGCATCCACAATTGGGCCTTCGGAATAATCATAGCAGTTCAGATTCATTATTACCTCCATTCGTTGATTAGGCGTGATACCTAACTCAACGAGGCTATTCTGGTTTTTCTGACGATCATCACGGAAACGTATTCCGAAGATTTTGACCTTCAGACTGAAATCCTCTAAGAATTTCTCGACTTGCTCTTTCGTAATCATAGTGCAAAGATAATAAATCTTTACCAATAATACAACTTTATCGTTGCATTTGTTTCAAGCAGATCAAAGTTTATAAACTCCGAGAGGTGTGGCGACTCGTGTTTTCGTCGGCTTTGCCGTCAAAGGGTGACGGTGAGCCAAGTTCACTGACACCCTTCGACCGCAATCCGACTGATTGAATGGGCTGAACACCGACTTCCTGAACGCCCTGTGAGGATGCGACAGGGATGTCGCCTCACCGGACTCTCATCGTCAGTCCGTGTTCTTCACGCCCGTTCTTGGTTTGGATTTGAGCCGCCACGCCACTCTGCGTTTAGTCACGCCCCACGGGAGCAAGTCATCGACTTGTCGCTTCGCTTGCGAAGAACGTGATTTCCTGCGATCATTCCGCAGGCTACATGTACACCTGCAATCACATACTTGCTCTATCCAGGGTTTCATCATTTACTTAATTTCGGCAACAAATTAGACTTATTGCCGAAATTAAGTATTATGTTACAATATTCAGTATTATATGTCTGCCGTCCTGTGTCACCCTAAGTGGCTGCGTCGGGCTCTACTTTCATGCCGTTAATAAGCGGAGTTCAAAGTGTATTCGCTCGTGGCGTCCAAAATATTTATCCCATGTTGCACTTATATTGAAGGAAATGACTATTTTTACAATTTGATACATAAATCTCTTGCTGAGTTATTAAGAAGGTTGCAAAACAAAAAACTACCGTGTTGGAATTAACTTTTAAGACACAGCGACTGTTCTCCTTTAAAATCAAATCAGACTTATGAAATCCTTACATCAAATACGGAATTACACCAATGTAGCTGAAAGTGTCAGTGAAGTGTTGGATCTAAGGAAAGAACAACAATGCTATGTGGTTGGCTTACCATATGTTTTTTTGAATAAGGTAACAATGCAGGCAAGCGAACGGGCATTAAAATGTCATTATAAAAAAAGCGGTGAGGAGGAAATGAGATTCGACCACAACAGGTTGGATTTAGCAAACGATTTTGGTTTTCGATTTATAAGTGGCCTAAAATTATACTCAGTTAATAAATCAGACTGGATAATCAAAAGGGTGACATCATTCGGAATTTTCAACGAGGATGAGCCATGGAATTTGGAATGGCATATTTATGGTTTTCATAGAGGACCTTTTCCGGAGATTTCTGATGATAGAGAACGATATTTTCGCTATATTTCTCCAATTGCTCAAAAATTCGACTTCTTTCGCGACTTTGAATTTTACTGTAAGAATATTGGGTTGAGGACATGGACAAACGAGGCAATAAAGATAAGGATGTCCGGCATAGAGTTCAGCTTCTATGAAGTAAAGAAGGGTGAGGACTTTTTTTTAATAATAGACAATCTGGAGCCGACGTCTCGTAAGAACTTTGAAGAAGGAACCTCAGCCATACTGTTTGCTGTGGGTTTAATTGAGCAAAATATACATTTGGATGAATCATATACGTTCGTTATTGATAATCCGCGAAGCGGCAAACTGATTTCGATGCAGTATATGTCGTTAAGGGAATCTATCATCGGGCAATATGATATTTTCACTACTAACGCTTATAGCGTGCGCCTACCAATTGGGAATATATATGGGTTCGATGGCAAAGCAGACATTAATGACTGGAGTAATAAGTTAAATCCATGTCCACAAAAAGTTGTTGATAATCTGGCATCTCTGATTTATCAATACCCGATTCTTGCAAACTGTATTGCAATATTGGTTGACGGTTCAAAAGCGGGATTAGAGATACAGGGCGCATCCTTTGCAGTTGCTTTGGAGGCATTGACTTACTTAATTGAGAAGGAAAAGCTGGCGCCGATAAACAAAGTTAAACCTGTCGTGGATAAGTCTAAATGGAAAAAACTGCGTAAGGATTATTTGAATTTATTGGAGTGTGCCGGACTATCGGATGAGGAAAAGAAATTCATAACTAAGAAATTGAATAACTTGAATCAACCTACAAATATAGATAAACTTCAGGTACCGTTTGCTGCTCTTGGCGTAACATTGTCACAGGCGGAACTTGACACGATTGAAATGCGCAATGACTTTCTTCATGGGCGTAATGATTGCGACTTAAACCCTAAGTCTGTGAATCAGATGGTTTGGACTTGTAAGCTGCTTCATCAATTATGCTGTATACTGCTGTTCAAACTCAGCGGATTCTCAGGCTATATTATTGACCAAACTGCGTTTGATGTCACAAACGGTGCCGTAGTGAACCCAGGAACTGGATTCAGGTGGATTTAAAATGCAGTGAGAGACATTTTGCATTGACCCGGTATAAGTGACACTGCTTTCTTCCTGTTCCGTCTGTGCGCATTATACGGTTAGTTCGTCACCCTCGCCAACCGGAAATATCTACTGACCCGTTTAACTTTCTTTGTAAAACCACAGGTTTTTACAAAGAAAAAGCAGTCAGACTTTCATCTAACTGTTTGATTTTCAGTAATCCGCGTGGGCTCGAACCCAGGACCCCAACATTAAAAGTGTTATTTAGTTTAACATTATAATGTATGTGGATATTTTCACTTAAATCAGATGTACACAAGCATTTAGCCATGAGGCAAACTATTATTATGCTTGGCTTATTCTTCTTTGGTTTAACTTATGGTTTAACTCGTTGTATATCCAAGAGTGGGTTAATAATGTCATATTTATCGTTTCATACCCATTAACATGGGAGGTGCTATAATGATTTATTTGAATGTATCTCCATCAGAAAACCATTTTATCAGGCATATAGATAGAATTGTACCTCCAATTAGCATCAATATAAATAGAATTGTATCCATATTTTCAAATTAGATTATCTATGTACTTCTATACGGTAAATATCTTTTTCTCCATCCTTACTGAGAGTTAGGACTTTAGCTGTATGTAAATTGATTTTAGCTCCTATTGGAAGTATATCTTTACCTGCTAATGGTATATATGTTACACCCCCTTTCTTCATAGAAAACTCGACAGATAGTCCATACTGGCTCTTTACCACACGGGTATCAGTTACTTCTGAGATTTCTTCTTGTGTAAATGAGCGAGAATTAGTAATTTTCCATATATCTGAAATATTCTTAAGTGTTGATTTGGGTTGAAGTTCTGCTCTATAATATTCATCAATATTATTGAAAGCAGTGTTTACCGCGACCCAAAATGGAAACTTCCAAGTTTTATTTACAATGCCATGCAACTTATAAGAAACTATAATGTCCGTTACACTCTTTTGTAGTATAAAAGTCTCGCCTTTCTGATTGCCTATTTCCATTCTGTCAGATTGCAAGGTTTTTTGAGTAAAATCCAAATACTTTCTAAATTTCTGACATAGACCATCCCAAAGGGATATTTCATTTCTAATAGTTTTCTTATTTTCAGAGCCATCGATTTTCTTATTTTCAGAGCCATCGATTTTCTTATTAAAGAGACTGCGTACATAAAGCAAAACAATTGCTGCTATAATTATTATTACCCAAGTCATATTGATGTGATTTTTTGTTTGTTGAAATCAAGTATCCATTTGTTCTTAATTAGAAAAGGTATTCCAAGTATTCCATGAAGTTGGATGCCTGTTTCTGATTGGATTTGACTAACAGCTTTGTCTGAGTCAATTACAGAGAATAGAACAGATGTTTTTTGACTGTTGAATGACAGATGGGTTTCTACTTGGATTGTATCTTTCATCTCCCCATCTATCCCCATTACTAAGCCATTCTCTCTAGTGGCATTAAAAGAAGCCTTTAGATGCTCATATACGAAGTTAAATAATATATTATGAGTGGCTCCTGTATCAATCAGAAAGCACAAGTTCGGCTTACCACTAGTCACAACAAGTGGTAAGCCAATTCTTTCTATACTGTAGGCTATTGGTATATCCATATTGAAGTTAAATCCTAATTATTTTGAGCTTTCAGCTCCTTATTGTATTGTCCAATATCACTCTTGTCTGTAATCTTGTTGACTCTGTTTATAAAGTCACTTAGTTCTTGTTTCTTAAGTTTCTTACCATTCACTTTAACCTTTTTAATTTGTCCATTCTTCTTTGAAAGGTCAATACACCACCAACCATTATTCATCCATGTCTGATCAAAACAATACAGAAACCAAACATCAAGAGATGCAGTCCAGTCCATTTTATCAGGCATAGAAAAATGCCAATAAGGTATAGACAACTCATCAGCGTCTTTTGGGAAAGCCTTAATATCTAACACATTCTCCGTTGCAACAAAGTTTTGTGCGGATGTTCCCCAAACAGGCATCATGACATCTTTTCCAAGAATAGTTTGCTGTTGCTGCCCAGTCTGAATAACATGATAAGCCAATCTATCTTCTTGCCGAGAGTAATAATTGACTTCTACAACAATATCAGCATTTATAGAGTCTGTTAGAGAATAGCCATGTTCTTTCAGGATTTTCCATAAGTCATATTGATACTCCGAAACATCAAAATTTGGAGTATGATGCACCTTAAAATAATAGTTCTTTTCAGCTGGGTCTGTACCTTGCACTTTATATTGATATGGCTTTTGGCCGAAGCAGGTGATAGAGATGGCTATTATAGCCATTATAATTATAATTATGATTTTATTCTTCATTTTTGTAAAGTTTATTTAGTTACATTTCATATTAAGTTCGCAGAAAATATAAAAAGAAGGTGTAGGCTTTATGATACTTATTGCTATTCTGAAGGTATCGCCAAACACCTGTAACCATGCAACAAGAAAAAGCCCACACCTGTGTAGATGCAAGCATTTCCTTTCTACTGCAATAGTTACTTCTGTTAAATTGGCGATTTTTCAGAATACATCAAGTAAAAAGTGAAACACTCTTTTCGATATGTCTTTATAATAGTTTTACTGCATTGGCTGTTACTATTTTTATTTGTACTGCAAAACTAGCCAATTTACCGGATATATGCAAATTGGTATCAACTCAATAAAACTATTATTTAAGACATATCGGCGCTACACAGGCATGAAAAAAAGACTTATTCACAAATAAAAATGCTCCAATCCAAATGTAAAGATACATAGATTGGAGCACCCAACAACAAATCACAAATGGTGATTTATTTTCAACGATAGAAATTTCCTACCATAATGGAGAGGAAACCATGATGGATTAAAGATTATAGTTCCTTTCAGATAGAGTGTGACAGGTCATGTAGAGGCAGTCTTTCAGCCTGAAATCATACTCTTCTTCAAGAGTAGAAAGAAACTCTCCAAAATCTTCATATTCTTCTGATGCAGTAAGCTGTTCATCTGTCAGTCTGATTTTGATTAGTTACCCCGTAGAGAAATCCATGATTATGATATATCTTGGCTCCATAATCTTACCTATTTGCGCTTATTCTTTCTATCCTCATCGGTGAAAAGACCAATAAGGAAGATTGAAAGCACCATAAACATAAGGTTGACAAAACTTGCAGCCATGATCTATTTTATGAACCATGAATATTCGCAATCACCATACAGAGCCTTGTTGAGTCCTTCGGCAAGTTGAGTTGCATTGAGACTTCTATCTAGGAAGTTATCAATATAGGAAGACTTATTGGCTCCAGTAAGAAGATTATAAACATTCCACATATTGATTTCCTTGCTTCCCTGTGGTACAGAGAAACTTTCATCATTGTAGTATGCTCGTGCTATCATACCTATCTGTGTATCAGTCATAAGCATCTGAGGAAGTTTCTTCTGTTCAGCCTTAGACAGAAAGCCATATAGACGTGATTTGCCCAAGAATTGAGCAAATTGATGTTCAGTCATATAACATTCCTGCAAGCCTCCCATCTCATACAGATGTTTAGCCATATTGTAGTCTTGAAACAAAGCTACGGCTGAATTGAATAAACCTCTGACATCCATACATTTGAGTTCTGACTGATAGCCGTCTGTACTGACACACAGATTACAGCATACCATGTTCTTAAATCCGATGAAGATTTTGAACTTCTCCATTCCCTTTTTGGAGTAGAGATTTTCATGATTATAAGCTCTTACCCCACCTATAGTGAGATTGAGCCTATTGCCACGAATATCCTCACATATAGAGGGAATTTCAAAGCAGAACATCATGCGTTCATAATAGATAGTTTTATCTTCATCAAGCAATCCCTTTACATTTTTGTGGATTGCTTCGGGAGTTCTACCCTTGATTACATGGCTTACTCGTATAGATGGTTGCTCGATGCTTTCTCTTGGGAATACCTTAGATGCGGCACTCCATACTGTCTCAATAAAAGCTGGATGAGATATAGTTTTCTCATTATCTTTTGAGAACCCAGGTACGACACATTCATCCTTAAGATGACTGATTGTAACCTCTTTTGTGTTGGCTTCTATAAAGGGAAGTCTTTTTGAGTATTGGGGAGTAATAATATCCTCCATAACCTCTACAGCCTCAACCTCAATAGGAGGTCTAAAGCTGTCATTCAGTCTGCTGGGCAGGTTATTGAACCTACTGACATGCTGTAGTTGCAAAGTTGATACTGCGGTCTGCATGATTTATTCTTGTGAAATTGGGTTGATATTTGATTGTGGCTTTGGGTTGAACTTCCTCTTTGGGTGTAAGAAGTGCAGCCTTTCTTTTGGAAAAGTCAGCTATAAGCTGTTGGTTCCATTCGGGATACAGCTGATAGACAGAGGTCAGTTGCTCTAAGGTTTCAGCCTTTGATATTTCACCTTTTATCATTTCAAGTGTAACCCCGTCATTACACCAATCAAGGATAAGCTGTCCTGTAGTCGGAGTGATTGTAAACTCACTTATCCCTGTAAACAGATTGGTTCTGTCCTTTGATGCTACGGCTTGGTGCTTCATATTGATGTCAAAGACTATTGTGTATTCATAATCTATTCCATCTCTCATAACAGCCTTTAAGCCTACTTTTTCAGGAACCATTTTTCCGTTCTTTTCAGACAGGACATAATCCTGTTTACATCTCATTGTGGAGATTACATGACAGTTTATACCGAGTATCATATGAATAAGTGATGTCATTCTCGGAGTAACCTTTTGCCAGTTTGTGAATGAATTGCCAGGAAGACAGGCATGGTATTCAAGAAGATTATCCCAGCATTGACTCATGGAGTCAATGATTATAACCTCCATACCTGCCTTTTCACATACCTTGATTGCATCAATGTATGTTTCGGGGTCATACTTTCCCTCAAGTAGAAGTACATTGTATTGTCCTATGTGTGCATATAGATCAGCAGAATTATTCTCGCTGTCTATTACTGCAATCTTAGTCCAATCGCCACATAGCCCGTAGGCTAAGAGTAGTGCAGAATAAGTATTACCACTACCTGCACAGCCTTGAAGAGCAAGCTTTATCTTCGCTTGTTTCTTGGATGATTTTCTTAACTGCATAGTTTGTTGATATGAAGAATTTTGAGTAATTTTGTATCAATATAAAGTTTAATATGGAAACAGTTACACTTGAAAACATCATAACTGAAGGACATGAAATCCGTAAAATGATTCAGTATATTCATCCAACTGGTGTTAGAACCTTTAAAGTATACTCTATTTCTGATAGACCCCGGTATGAAAAATGGAAGAATTTAGTTATTCGTTTTCTTACTGCATCATATTCGGGAGATAGATGCATAAAAGATTTTGAAGAAAAAACAGAATCTTTTTCTAAATATTTTAATCCCAACATATTTGATGATATATTAGGATTATTGGAATCTTGTCGTGCAATTCCAATCTTGCCCTCTATACAAAAGGCTCCAACCTCAAAAATTGACAAATCGGTTCATGTTAATGTAACACAAACTCAAAGCCAATCACAAGAACAGAGTTTTGCAATAGACATCTTTCTTGAAGCTATTAAGGATGAAATAAAAGGCAAACAACTAAAGGAGTTGAAAGCTATTGCACAAGAAGAGCCAAATCCGGAAAAAGCCAAAAACAGGGTTTTTGACAAAATCAAAAGTTGGGGCGGTGATGTACTTGCAAATGTATTAGCCAATATAGTCACTAATCCTAATATTTGGAATGGGTTGATGTAAAGATAAAAAGGTCAGACAGTCCATTGCTGGATTATCTGACCCTTATTGTTGAAAGCTGAGAGGTGGCTTAGAGAATTGCCACTACAGGGTCTCCTCCCTCTCCACGCTGATGAAGCATGAAGAACATTTCTCCAACTTCGGGAGATTCTACTTTTGACACCACTGGGTCTGTAAGTTGTCCTTTGTTAAACTTTTCACTTACATCTCCAGTCTCAATGCCATATACAAAGAAACACTTGCCTGTTTGGGGGTTATGTTTTACCTCCAGTTTCTCAACTCCTTGTTGAGCCTTGAACTCTGCTACTGACAGAGTTTCAATGAACTTTAATTTTTCCATACTTTGATAATTTATTGTTGTGGCTTGTTGTCTAACTATTGTCATATGGGTTCCATTGCAATAGTAAAGAAGGGACTATCACTAACTGCAAAGTATGGAGGGGGTGATGATGTGATTAGAGCTATCTCATATAAATGCAGAAAGATCCAAAAAAATCAAAAATGAGAGATTTTTGTGGTTTAATTGCAGACTGAGTGACACAACTAAGAATGCAACCCAATCTTAGGAAAGCTCTCTTTGCAGTAAATTTAGTTATACATTATATATCTACCTCAAGCAGGTGAAATAGCAACCAAACATATCCCATCTATTTCACGGAGTCTTTCTTGGCAACATAAACATATTGGGATTGAGAAATCATAAAGGTATGTTTTTATTGGCTCAGGTAAATTTAAAGGATTGTAGCCGTCAGGACAATAGTTACCTAAACTTGTTTTAAAGCAGAGAAAGGAAGTAGCAAGCTCTGCTAAATTCGACTCATTTGTTTTGGGGCAAATCTTGAAAGATTCCACAAAGCACTCACCAATAATTTTTTCCTTTATTGGGGAGTTATATAGTTGCTGCTGATTCCCGTTGAAACATAAAAGCCAAATTTTAGAATCACTTTAGCTTTGAATACATCATTTATGCATGTACAACTGCGGCCTTATAACCTTGCGAAAACTTCTATTTATAAGTCCGTCAATTAACTTATCAATAAGTTCTTCTGTAGGATAGTAGTGATGAAGAAATTTGAATCCCAATACTATAGTATCATGTATTCTTTTTTTCGACCTTTGATGCAATCTCATTAAAGGCATTGTTGTTGCCACTAGACTTTTTCCATTGAAGCATATCAGCCTTTAACTGCTTCAATGTTTCCATTCTTCTGGCTAAATTTACTTTCTTTCTCTCGGTTTTATCCGGAACAATATGTTCCTCTTTCTTAACAATATAAGGCACAAGCAATGTCACCTCATGTCTCTCATTCTTTAACTTTCATAGTAATACCACAGGTTTTTACAAAGAAAAAGCAGTCAGACTTTCATCTAACTGCCGGTTTCATCTGTGATCCGCCTGGGGTTGCGTAACCCGGCGGTAAGCTATTGGGAATTAACCTCTTATATCTTTGTCTATCTCGGTATGCCCCTTTTTGCACACCTCGATATTTCAATGTTCTTCTTCGTTTACGGGTGCAAAGATAGTAATAATTCCCCGATTTTCAGCGATTAAGAGTGTTAAATATCATTATTACGTTACGATTTATTTCCGCGTTCTGCCTCGATTTGGAAGTGACGGCAAGCGAACTCAATTCTTATATTTGGTTATTTCATCGGTCAACAAATGGACGGTAGATGACGGATTTATGTAGGCTTCTTTGGCTTTGGCTCTATTTGCTGCATCTTCAATCGACTCTATCAATACCTTTTTCATTGCCGTTGAGAAAGTTCCCTTCGCATAATCCGCGTCTATGCTTCTCAACAAGGCAAGACATTCAGCAGAAGACAGCTCCTTTTTGGTATCCTTGTAATGTAGGACAAACCAATATTCGATGCAGGGATTTGAAAGAAGAAATATCGCATCCTTTATCTTTCTCAAATGTTCCAGCATACCCGGCACATCAAGGTCGAACATCAGAAATGTCTTATCATCCTGTGTCGTGAACCTGTCACGTTTGCATCGGTCGATGTACGGTTGTGAGATGTTGGAGTCGCTTACCCTTGCTATAATCTCAACCGGCACTCTGAAACTTCGACGCAACAGGTCAACGTAAGCCGCCTCCGTTTTCCCTTCACAGAAAACAAAGAATGTCGGGTTCATCTTTTTCCCACGAGGTTGTTTTGCTTTTCGTGCCATAGTCAGATGCTTTCAAATTCGTTGATATATGG
>CAMWRK010000048.1 GCA_947176655.1 uncultured Prevotellaceae bacterium
CCCGATGCCAGCCTGGAGCGTTGGGACAAGTGGGTGTCGCTGTTTAGTTAAAAACATGCAAGTAAGGGCTGTGGGTCGTTGCATATGTGGGGGAAATGTTGTACCTTTGTCTTTATAATTAGGAATCCCCGGCAGGCTTTGAGAACCAGGACACTTGTCATACTCTTTATTGTCAGCGCATTGATGGTGTTGGCAGGTAATATGTTGCCTGCTCATGCTGCTTATGGCGGACGGTCTGTTTTTTTTACTTACTCTTCTGATTCTGCCTACGTTAAGGATTCTGTTATGGCAGTTGCCCCTGTGGACAGCATGAGGGGATATACCATATATCCAGATTCCGATACTTGGGCTAAAGACACCGTTAAGACTGATACGGTTCAGCACAGCAAGAGTTCCTTGGATGCCCCAGTGACATATACTGCTTCGGACAGTATCACGTTCGACATGCAGGATAGCCGTGCCAATCTGTATGGCAACAGTCAGGTGGAGTATCAGAATCTGGAACTTAAGGCCGATGAGATAACGATATCCATAGACAGCAGTCTGGTGCATGCCGCCGGACGTATGGACAGTGTCGGCGAGATGGTGGGCAAACCATTGTTCAAACAGGGTAACGACGAATATGAGCCTGATCGTATTTCCTATAACTTCAAGTCCAGGAAGGCTTTTATAACCAATGTCTATACCAAGCAGGGAGAAGGATTCATGACTACGGATCATAGTAAGCGGGACAGTACCGGCGTGATGTATCTTTCCGGCGGCAAATATACGACTTGTGATGCGCAGCATCCGCATTTTTATTTGAAGATGAGTCGTGCCAAGGCACATCCCGGTAAGAATGTCATCTTCGGACCTGCTTATCTCGTTGTTGAGGATGTACCTTTGCCTTTGGCTGTTCCGTATGGCTTTTTCCCGTTTACGCACAGCTATCAGAGCGGATTCATCATGCCGTCATACGGCGACGAGACAGAGCGCGGTTTCTATCTTCGTGAGGGTGGCTATTATTTTGCCATCAATGACTATGTGGATCTGAAGCTTCTGGGCGACATCTACACGAAGGGGTCATGGGGATTGTCCGCCACGACGAACTACCGCAAGAGATACAAATTCTCGGGCAATCTGTATCTCAGTTTCCAGAAGACGGTCTATGAGGACAAGTCGTCGCCAAATGTCTCCGACTTCAAGATTACGTGGACACACCGCCAGGATCCGAAAGCCAATCCGTCGCAGAATTTCTCTGCAAGTGTAAACTATGCCTCCACTTCCTACGACAGGAACAATCTGACTTCGCGTTATGAGCCGGAAAGCTATACCCAGAGTACCAGAACAAGTTCCGTGAGTTACAGCAAGACATACAGTGACATCGGACTGACGTTGTCAGGCACATTCAACCTTTCGCAGAATGTGCGTGACAGTATGATTTCCGTTACTCTGCCGACACTGAATATAACACTTGCACGCCTGTATCCGTTCAAACGGAAACACGTTGTTGGCAAGGAACGCTGGTATGAAAAGATTGCCATGTCATATACAGGAACGTTGCAGAACAGTATCACAACCAAGGATTACAAGTTGTTCAAGAGCAACCTTGTGAAGGACTGGCGCAATGCCATGCGGCATCAGATTCCTGTTTCTGCAAGTTTTCAGATTCTTAAGTATATCAACCTGACGGCATCGTTCAATTTTACCGACCGCATGTACATGCAGAAAGTGCGGCAGGATTGGGACGAAAAGGAACTGCGTGTGGTCAGAGACACCGTATTGGGATTTTACAATGTCTATGACTACCAGATGAGCATGTCGCTGAACACCAAGATGTACGGTTTCTACACACCGGCAAAATGGGCTGGAGGAAAAAAGATTCAGGCCATAAGGCATGTGTTTACGCCAAGTGTAGGCTTCTCGTATACTCCAGACTTCGGTTCGAGAGGATATGGCTATTACGGGACTTATCAGCGCACGGACATGACTGGTGCTCCGGTGGGAGACCCTGTCACATACTCCTATTATTCGAGTGCTCTATATGGTACGCCTTCGCAGGGTATGCGCGGAAACATCAACATGGATGTCTCTAACAATGTAGAGATGAAGGTATATTCAAAATCAGATACTACCGGGTATAAAAAAATCAGTCTTATTGACGAATTGGGCGCTTCTCTCAGCTACAACATGGCAGCCAAGTCGCGTCCGTGGAGTGACCTCTCCACGCGTATACGTCTGAAGCTAAGCAAGAGTTACACATTCAGCCTCAATGCCGTGTTCGCCACCTATGCTTACGAGTTCGACAAGAACGGTAACGTTCGTGTGGGTGACCGCACGGAATGGAGTTACGGACGCTTCGGACGTTTCCAGGGAATGAGCCAGAACCTTTCTTATACATTCAATAACCAGACATTAAAAAAACTTCGCAGCAAGTTGACGGGGCTTGGTGCATCGTCCAAGACGAAGGATGATGAGGCAGATGACGATGACGAGGAGGTAGATCCGGAGATGCAGAATGTGGATCCTGATCGCCGCAAGGGGCAGACCGGTGCCAAACGTAATGACGAAAACGGGCTTCAGGTGGACGAGGACGGTTATCTCAAGTTCCAGATGCCATGGAGTTTTACAGTCAGCTATGGAGTCGTTATGCGCGAGAATACTTCAGCAAAGATTAATCCAAAAACAATGCGTTACCCGTATAAGTTGACGCATAACCTGAACTTTTCCGGCAACCTCCGCATTTCCGAGGGTTGGAATATTATGTTCTCCTCGGGATATGATTTCAACTACCATCGTCTGTCTATGACTACGGCTTCACTGAACCGCGACCTGCACTGCTTCTCGATGTCATGTTCCATGGTATTGCTGCCGTACCGCAGCTTCAACTTTAATTTCCAGGCCGATGCTTCGGCTCTGCGTGATGTTCTTCGATGGCGCAAGCAGAGTTCTTACAGTTCCAATATCGAATGGTACTGAACCATTCCGCTATTGGAACTATTGTTTAGCTCATATGTTACAACCAACAATATAATATATTTATGAAAAAGTATCTGCTTCTTTTGCTGCCATTGTTGGCGGTATTCTTTGTTTCCTGCGATGACGAGGTTTCTCACAAGGAAATCAGCATGTATCACGTTGAACCGCAGAATGGTGTCGTAAATTCAGATGGTGGAGAGATAACAATCATGGTGGCATCGACACATTCTTTCCAACTCTCGTCAGATATTTCTGATGTATCCTTTTTTGAGGAAGGAATAGTCAAATATAAAAAAGACGGTGTTGCCGTAATAGAAACCCAACACTTGGTATACGTTGCTCCAAACAATACCGGTAAGGAAAGACGTTTTTATATACAGGCACGCCAGTTGATGAATGCCGACATGGTGTCTACGTTGCTTTTTGTACAGCCGGCCAAGATTGAGCCAAAGGAATGATGCCGCTGTATTAGTAGCTCATCTTGGTTACTGTCATGCATCTGTTACAATAACAGAAAGGCATTTGAACTTA
This sequence comes from uncultured Prevotellaceae bacterium, assembly GCA_947176655.1. Classification (GTDB taxonomy): domain Bacteria; phylum Bacteroidota; class Bacteroidia; order Bacteroidales; family Bacteroidaceae; genus Physcousia. The sequence continues at coordinate 3,490 of CAMWRK010000048.1, forward strand.
TTACAGAGACAGTCAGCTCCGACTACGGTTATCGTAGTCGGAGCTGACTGTCTCTGTAATAATAAGGTGTTCTGAAATTTCTCTTTTCTCAAACGGTAGACGCCTATTCAGCACCACCGCCAAGAGCAAGATAGAGTTCAACTGTTGCGCTGATGGCTTCCATACGGTTGCCTATCTGTGTCATCTGTGCCTGTATGAGGTTGTTGTGCGCAGTAATTACGTTCAGGTAATTGCCGCTGGTACCGCTGGTGCCGTCAAATATGCGGTGTGTCGCATTGTATGCAGTATCCTGCGCCTTGACCTGCTTGTCAATCATTTCACGCAGTTCCTCGGCAGACCTCACTTTCAGCATGGCGGTATTGACCTCATTGCCTGCAGATATTACCGCATTAGTGAAGTTGTTGGCGGCAATCTCCATCTGTGCTTTGTTTATCTTCAGGTTGGCTACGAGTTTGCCGTTCTGGAATATAGGCTGTGCCAGTCCTGCTATGGCCTGTCCTATGAATGCACCGGGATTGATGTTTGCCTGTGTACCGTTGGTGAATGTTCCGGTGGCACTCAGTGTCAGGCTGGGGTAGAATGCCGCCTTGGCCTGGTTTACATCATAGAATGCCGATGCCAGGGTCATCTCAGCAACACGTACGTCGGGACGGCGTGACAGCAGACTAATCGGTGCTCCGGTTGCGATAATGGACGGTGCACGGAAACTGTTTAACGATGCACGGCTGATTTTGGCCGAAGGCTCATTTAGCAGAGTGGACAGCTGGTTCTCCAGTATGTGTATGTTGTCCTTTATGGTAACTATGCTTTGGCAGATGCTCCAGTATGTGGCTTCTACGCTTGCCACAGCTGCAATGTTGGCTTGGCCGGCTTCGGTCATCAGCAACTTCTGCATTCTGAGATACTCGCCCCAGTTGGCCTTGGTCTGCTCCATGAGAGTCAACTGTTCATCCAGTTGTGCCAGCGTGTAGTACATGGTCGCTGTGGTGGACACAAGCGAAGCCTGTACGGCCTGTTTGGCGGCACGTGCCTGCTCGCGGCTCATCTCGGCTCCCTTCTTGGCATTGCGCAACTGCAGAAGATTGACTTGCTGCCAGCCAATGGTCATACCGATGTTGTATGACTTGCTGTTTGGAATGTCGGAATATGCCGCACGCTCATACGGATCCCACATCTTGCTTACACTGCCGTTGGCGGTAAGGCTGATACTTGGTGCGAAAGCCCATTTGGCGGCTTTGACCGCATAATTTACCTGCTGTATGGTAAGGTCGGCATTTTTTATGTTGGTATTCTGCTCAAGGACTCTCTCTATGAGTGTCTGAAGGGTAGGGTCGGTGAAGAGTTCGCGCCACTTCAGATCGCCCAAACCCAGCGATTCACCACTCAAGGCATCGCCATAGAGATTTGCTGTATCTATGGGGTGGGCCACCTTTTCGCGGTCGTAGTTTTTCAGCACCCCGCAGCCTGTCAGTGACAGGGCTGCAAGGGATATTATTATTATGTTCTTCTTCATTACTTGTTCTTGGTTATGTGTTGAGTATTCGAGGCCGCTGTATTATCCGCGTCTGCTCTGCTGTCTCTGTTCGCGTTCCTCACGTTCGTTGCGGATGCGGTCGCGCTCCATAAGTACCTGTGTATCCGGTTCCTCTATCATGGCCGGGCGAACTTTCTCCTGTATCCACTCGAAGAAGATGAAAAATACGGGAACTGTCAGTAATATTGCCAATGTGCCTACAAACATACCTCCGATAACGGCTATGCCTATGGTACGGTTACCGTTGGCACCTGCACCGGTCATTATCACCAGAGGAATCATGCCGATAATCATGGTGAGCACGGTCATCAATATTGGGCGCAGACGTGCTTCGGCAGCTGCGTATGCTGCCTCTACGATGCCCAGTCCCTTGCGGCGGCGTTCCAGTGCGTATTCTGTGATAAGGATAGCGGTTTTGGCTAGCAGGCCGATAAGCATTATGACAGCCGTCTGCATGTAGATGTTATTCTCTATTTTTCCGAGGAAGATGGGAGGAATCGCTGCATATCCCTGATTCCATAACCATGCGAAACCATAGGCACCCATCAAACCGGCAGGTACGGACAGGATAACGGCCCAAGGTATGAGGAAGCTCTCATAGAGCATACTGAGTATCAGGAATATCAGCACACAGCACACACCATATATAAGGTATGAGGCCATACTGCCCATCTGTTCGTGCTCCTCACGGCTCATGCCGCCATATTCGTATGAGTAGCCGGCAGGGAAGACCCTCTTGAATTCCTCGTCTACAGCACCCATTACGTCTGTGCTTGCATATCCGGCATTGGCGGTAAGGTTGCACATGATTGAACTGAACAGATTGAAACGTGTGTCAATCTCAGGTCCTAGTACAGGGGTCAGTTTGACGAATTGTGACAGAGGTGCCATGTCCTTGCCGTTGCGTATGAACATGTTGCCGAGATCCTCCTGTGTGAGGCGTGCTTTTTCCGTTGCCTCGAGCATCACGCGATATACCTTGCCGAACTGGTTCATGTTGCTGACGTATGAACCACCGCAATAGCTTCCAAGTGCGCTCAGTACGTCAGCTGGAGAAACACCGGCACGCTTGCACTGTGCTGCGTCAACCTCAACCTGTATCTGAGGGAAGTTGCGTGCGTATGATGTCATGGCACGAGCCACCTCGGGGCGTTGTGACATGGCAGCAAGGAATTGCTGTGCATACTCAAGGAACTGCGCCTTGTCGCCCCCCATCTTGTCCTGAAGATTCAGTTCTATGGAACCAGTACCGTATCCCGGAATCATACCCGGTTCGAATGCGAAGCACTGAGCCTCAGGAATTTCCTGCATCATGCGCAGATTCAGTTTTGCATTGGCAACCATAGTGCTTGTAGACAGGAAATTGTCTATGGGATGAAGCATACCGTAGTTACGTTCGCTCCAATGCTTGAGACGGATGATTGCCATACCGTATGACACACCTTGTCCGGCCATGAAACTGTAGCCGTTTACACGTATGTAGTCCTTGATTTCCGGAATTTCCTTCATGATCTTCTCCACCTTGTCCATGGTTTCGGATGCAGTACCCAGGTTGGTACCCGGAGGAGTGTTCATGACGAGCATTACAGTACCCTGATCCTCGGCAGGAACGAGACCTACAGACAGATTCATGGCGAAGAAAGCCATGCCGGCAAATGCGATGATGATGCTTGTGGGAGCAATCCAGCGATTCTTGGCACGAATCAGAGCGGCCAGCACATTGCTATACTTGTGCAATAAGGCGGTGTATGATGCTTCGTATGCCTTTCGTGTATAGAAGTTCACCGAACCCAGGAAGCCTTTGCGGCGTTCGTTGGTAGCCGGCTTCATGAGCATGGCGCAGAGGGCAGGGCAGAGGATAAGCGCGCTGACACAACTTAGACCTACGGCTGTTGCCAGTGTCACACCGAACTGCGTATAGAACATGCCGGATGTACCTGGCATGAAACTTACCGGTATGAACACTGCCATGAAGACGAAGGTACATGATATTACGGCCATGGTAACGTCGCTCATAGCATCGCGTGTGGCCTCGTATGGACTCTTGTATCCGGCATCGAACTTGGCCTGCACTGCCTCTACAACCACGATGGCGTCGTCCACCACAGTACCGATGGCCAGCACAAGGGCGAACAGCGTCAGCAGATTCAGTGAGAAGCCGGCTATGGCAAGGCAGGCGAATGTGCCTACCAGTGACACGATAATGGATATGGCTGGAATAATGGTGGCGCGGAAATCCTGAAGGAAGAAGTACACCACCAGTACAACAAGTATGATGGCGATAATCAGAGTCTCTTCGACATTGTATATTGATGCGTTCAGGAAGTCGTTGGAGTTCATCACATTGACAAACTCAAGACCGGCAGGCAGGTTTTCGCTTAGCTCGGCCAGCTTTGCGTCAATGGCATCGTTGGCCTCCTTGGAGTTCGTTCCTGCCATCTGGAACACAATCATGTTCGTGGCCGGGTATCCGTTACATGAGCTGTTGAAAGCGTAGCTGTTTGAACCGAGATCAATCTCTGCCACATCTCCGAGATGCAGAATGTTTCCGTCTTCGGTGGCTTTCAGGACGATGTTTTTGAATTCCTCCACGGACTTCAGACGTCCCGTATATTTCATCGTGTACTGATATACGTTCTCTATGCCATTGCCACGGTTGCCTATCATTGGTTTCTCGCCAAGTTGTCCGGCTGGAGCCTCAAGGTTTTGTTCAGCCAAGGCGTACGTTATGTCTGATGGCACCAGATGATGCTGTGCCATAAGTTCTGGCTTCATCCATATACGCAACGAGTACTGACCACCGAAAGACATTACGTCGCCTACGCCTTTGATACGTTTTACCTCCGGAATGATGTTTATGTCCAGATAGTTTGAGATGAAGTCTTGGTCATATTCGCCGTTTGTGCATACCAATGCCGTAGACTGAAGGAATGAGGTCTGGCGCTTCTGTGTCGTTACACCAATCTTCGTTACCTCCTGTGGCAAAAGACCCTGTGCCTTGGAAACGCGGTTCTGTACATTTACGGCAGCCATATCCGGGTCAGTACCCTGCTTGAAGTATACGCTTATGGTAGCAGAGCCGGCGTTGGTAGAAGTGGATGTCATGTATATCATATTCTCCACGCCGTTGATGCTCTCCTCCAAAGGCTGTATTACGGCATTTGTCACCGCATCCGCGTTTGCGCCTACGTATGTCGCGCTCACCGATATGGTTGGGGGAGCTATGTCGGGGAACTGCTCCATTGGCAGTGTGAAGAAACTTATTGCACCCACTATCAGAATCATGATGGAGATTGAAATCGCCATCACGGGTCTTTTAATGAATATATTTCCTTTCATAATTATTACAGTTTAGTAGTTTGTAGTCTGTCTGAATCAATTTTTGCCTTAATGTTCGTGTTTTTCAGACGTCTACTTCACTTTCTGTCCTTCCTTGACCATTCCGGCACCTTCGGCTACGATTTCCTCACCGCCTTCAAGACCTTCGGTCACAATGAACAGGTTTCCTGGTTTATGCTCGTCTACGCTGATGACCTTGCCATGTGCAATACCGTCTTTGTCAACAAGGAAGACACGGAAGCGATCCTGTGTCTGTACGGCAGCTGTGGCAGGAACAACAAGTACCTGATTGTACGGTGTCGGAACAATGACGTTGCCTGTGCTTCCGCTGTGCAGCATGCCGTTCTCGTTGTCGAATACCGCACGCAACTGTACACTGCCTGTGCTGCTGTTTACTACACCGCTGGCACTTTCTACACGTCCCTTCTTGTCGTAGAGTGAACCATCCACGAGAGCCAGGGATACGTCAGGCATGTTCTTTATCGTCTCCTCCATGGAACCGCTTTGGCGAACCAGATTTAGCAGATCGCGTTCAGAGATGCTGAAGTATACCCACATTTGGCTGTTGTCGCTGACTGTGGTGAGAGGCTGCGCCATCTGTGCGCCTACCAAAGCCCCCTGACGGTAGGGCAGGGTGCCGATGACACCGTCCGTAGGAGCTGTGACAATAGTATATGACAGGCTGTTACGTGCGTTTGTCACTTGAGCCTGAGCCTGTGCCACCTGTGCCTTGGCGGTGAGCAAAGTGTTGTATGTAACCTGCAAGTCGAAGTCAGATATCACGTTCTCAGCTTTCAGCTTCTTCTTGCTCTCGTAGTTCATTGCTGCTGTCGCTTCGGATGCCTGTGCGGCTTTCAAAGCCGCCTGTGCTGTGTTCAGAGCTGCCTCGTAAGGCACTTGGTCTATTACGAACAATGTCTGTCCTTTGCGAACAGTCTGACCTTCTGTCACACATATCTGTTTGATCGTACCGCCAACCTGCGGATATATCTCAACGTCCTGGCGACCGCGGATATTTGCGCTGTACCTAGTGTCCAATGTCAGGTCTTTTCGACTCACTGTTGTGGTCTTGAAGGTAGCACTTGGCATCTGTTGCTGCTTCTTTTCGCCGCATGACGTCAACACGGCCGATACCGCAATAACTACGGCAAAAACAGTCTTTTCGTTTACTTTCATCATGTCTGTGTTTGTTTGTGTTTAATATCTTATTCTCTAATATCTCCAGAATGGGATTATATATAATTAAGGTATATGCATATGCTATGCAAAGTTACGTCATTTTGTTGTAACACAAAAAAAATAGGCAAAATGTGAACACTTTTTTGCCTATTTTGAAACAGTGTTTAATGTTAATTAACTCTGCAATGATGTGCTGCTGCGGGAAGAAAATCAGAACTTATCGGCGAGTGCTGCTGCTTGAGCGCAACCGTCGGTATTGTCAATGTCTCCCTTATTGAAGACGCCTGGCACAAGAACTTCTCCCACAATATCCCATTTCAGAAGTGCTGCGGTACGTTCCATAGGAATCCTGACGCCATCCATTACAGACGTATCATGTTCCTCACAGGCACAAATCAGTCCCATCTTCTTTCCGGCTACAGGCTTCTCTGCCACACAAAAAGAGAAGACACGGTCAATCACTCCCTTGATTTGTGCCGGAATGGAATACCAGTATACCGGTATTCCATAGACTATGGCATCGGCATCAAGAATGTGTGGTGCGATGGTATTGAAATCATCATCAAATGAACATGCCTTGCCAGTCTTGAAACATGTCATGCAGGCGCGGCAACCGCCAATTTTCATCATGGCTGCATCAAAACGCACTACCTCATGGCCTTTGGCTTCTGCTGCTTGGATGAATGCATCAATCATGGCAGAGGTATTGCCGTTTTTACGGGGGCTTCCGGTGATAACGGTTATCTTCATTTCTTTATGGTATTTGAGTTTTGGTTATATGCTTTTGCCACACACTTCCACTCCCCGCCAATCTTCAAGAGAAGCAGAAAGTCGGTAAAGTCGATGCTACCGCCCCAGCCTTCTTCAAGCACACGTACTACGGCTACCGTTTCTTCAACAGCCAGGATGTCAATGCGAGCCTTGAAATTAGAGTCTGCACCTACGGTATCCACATTGGTATAGAACTGTTCGATTGAACCATGCTCCATACTTCCATTCAGTATTCCGAACAGAACGGCATCGTCAGTGAATAGTTTCTTGGCATGTTCGCTGTTGCCCTCGGCAACGCTTTTAACGAACAACTCCGCAGCTTTGGCCACGGCTTCGTACTCGTGGATCTTGTCTCTCATGTTTGTATGTATTTATATTCTAAGTCTGAATGCAATTGAATCACCGTATCTCAATTTCTTCCTTGACATCTATCTCCTGTCCGTCGCTGTCATAGAATTCGTACTGAAGCATTCCGAGTTTCTGGCTTGGTATGATCTTCACGCCGAGTCCGTATTTCCACTGCCATTTCAGCTTCAGGCTGCATAGTCCTTGACATATATAGGCATGCACGTAGGGATGTACATGCAGGGTGACATTTTTGATGCCGAATCTGTTCTGTATCATCTGTATTTTGCCTTCCAGTACTTTGGTGAACAGCAGGCTGCTCTTTATGTTTCCTGTACCGTGGCATGTCGGGCATACCTCTTCCACCTTGACATCCATTACCGGACGCACGCGCTGGCGCGTTATCTGCATCAGGCCGAATTTTGTCAGGGGCAGGATATTGTGTCTTGCACGGTCTTTTTTCATGTTTTCCACCATGCGTTCATACAGTGTCTGCCGTGATTCGGCCTGTTTCATGTCAATGAAGTCTACGATAATGATTCCGCCCATGTCCCTCAGGCGCAACTGTCTTGCTATTTCGTCTGCGGCACCGAGATTTACCTCCAGTGCGTTCACCTCCTGTGTGTCGTCCTTCTTGGTGCGGTTGCCGCTGTTTACGTCTATGACATGCAGTGCCTCCGTGTGTTCGATAATCAGGTATGCACCTCCTTTGTATGTGACTGTGGTACCGAATCCGGACTTTATCTGCCGTGTTATGTCGAAGTTGTCAAAAATTGGCAGGCTGCCACGGTACATCTTGACGCAGTCTACACGTTCAGGGGCAATAAGGCTTACATAATCGCGCACTTCATGGAATACATCCTCGCGATTTACGTAGATA
>CAMWRK010000049.1 GCA_947176655.1 uncultured Prevotellaceae bacterium
TGTATGAATCGCGGAGGGAAACGCAATCCCAGCTTGGCATATTCCGTAAATATCTTTTCGTCTATGCGTCCGTCGTCCTCCAGCATGAAGGCATCGTATGGATTGGCTATCAGCAGCACATTGCAGATGCGCTTCTGCATCAGATCCACGAAAGGGGTGTCTTTCAACTGCATGATGTCTGTTTTCTTGTCGTTAATGTTATGGTGGTGCCGATTATGCATAATGACAACCGCCCTCCGCACCCTTGTTCCGAGGATTTCCCCGCTGTCTTGTCCCGTGGTGCGGGGTGTCGGACTGGGGAATGTTCCGTCGGGTAGGGGAGCGGAGGGCGGTCGTTTATCGTGTGTTTATGTCTGTGTCGCGCACATCATACTACGCCCTGAGCCATCATGGCCTTGGCAACTTTCATGAAGCCTGCCACGTTGGCACCCTTAACATAGTTTACGTATCCGTCGGCCTCTGTGCCGTACTTCACACAGTTTTCGTGTATGTTCTCCATGATCCAGTGCAGCTTGTTGTCCACTTCTTCGCCAGACCATGAGAGACGTTCTGAGTTCTGCGACATTTCCAGACCGCTGACAGATACGCCGCCGGCGTTGCTGGCCTTGCCTGGAGCGTAGAGAATCTTTGCCTCCTGGAACACTCGTATGGCACCCGGAGTAGATGGCATGTTGGCACCCTCGCTCACGGCTATCACGCCGTTGCCCACCAGAGTGCGTGCCTCCTCTTCGTTTATCTCGTTCTGTGTTGCAGAAGGCAGTGCAATGTCGGCCTTCTCGCCCCAGGGACGTGCTCCGGCCACATATTTGGCGTTAGGATAGCGGTCTGTGTATTCCTTGATGCGGCCACGGTATATGTTCTTCAGTTCCATAATGTAGTCCAGCTTCTCGCGGTCTATGCCGTCAGCATCATAGATGTAGCCGTCGGAGTCGGACATGGTCAGAACCTTGCCGCCGAGCTGCAGCACTTTCTCTGCCGTATACTGGGCCACGTTGCCGGCACCGGAGATAAGCACCGTCTTGCCTTCCACGCTCTCGCCCTTGGTCTTGAGCATTTCCTGAAGGAAGTACACATTGCCGTAGCCGGTGGCTTCGGGGCGTATCAGCGAGCCGCCGAACTCGAGACCCTTGCCTGTGAGAGTGCCGGTGAACTCGCGTGTCAGTTTCTTGTACATGCCGAACATGAAGGCCACCTCGCGTCCGCCTACACCTATGTCACCGGCAGGAACGTCGATGTCGGCACCTATGTGGCGCGTCAGTTCCAGCATGAATGCCTGACAGAAACGCATTACCTCGGCGTTGGACTTGCCGCGCGGGCTGAAGTCGGAGCCGCCCTTGCCGCCGCCCATGGGCAGGGTGGTGAGGCTGTTCTTGAATGTCTGTTCAAAAGCCAGGAACTTCAGGATGCCGAGGTTTACTGACTTGTGGAAGCGTATGCCACCCTTGTAGGGGCCTATGGCATTGTTGTGCTGCACGCGGTAGCCCATATTCGTCTGTATCTGTCCCTTGTCGTCCATCCATGTCACACGGAACTGGTATATTCTGTCGGGAATGCAGAGACGTTCTATCAGATTGACTTTGTCGAACTCCGGGTGTTTGTTGTATTCCTCTTCGATGGTGGCCAGCACTTCTTCCACTGCCTGATGATATTCCGGTTCGTTGGGGAAACGGCGTTTCAGGTCTTCCAATACCTTGATTGCGTCCATAGTCGCTTGCTTTTAGTTAGTGTTAATAATGTTTTCTGCACAAAGTTAATATAAATGCGGCTTTTATGCAACATATTGTTGAAAAAAGTTGCTGTATAGGTGTTATTGTGTAAGTTGTTGTCGGTGGCATGATAAGGACAGCTTTCACGGGCTGCATCATGCTTTGCAAGTATGGTGCGGATTATATTCCGTCGAGCATGACGAATGCTGCCCAGTAGCATGGGTCTGCAAATCCGGCGGCTCTTACGGCAGCCTGTGCCTTGTGAAAGGCGTCGTACTTTGACATGCCGCGCATGAGTGCTTCATAAAATGCGGTCATCATCTGCATTGTGGCAGAATCGCTTACACTCCACAGACTCATGATGAGCGTTTTGGCTCCGGCTTTCTTGAAACCTCGTTGCAGGCCGAACACGCCGTCGTCCTTTATCTCGCCTGCACCGGTACGGCATGCGGAGAGCACTACAAGTTCCGTACCGCTGAGGTTGAGAAGTGATATTTCGCGTGCGGTGAGTATGCCGTTTTCAATGCCGGCAGGCAGTCTGCCGCCTTTGAGTGTATAGTTGGCACCGGCGAGGAGCAGACCGGATCGGCTTAGAGGACTGCCGCCGGCATCTTCATAAAGAATGAATTTGAATGCCGATTCATTGCGTGGCGAGTCTTCGGTAAGGGCAAATCCGTGTGTTGCTATATGTATAATGTTCATACCTTTGCCGTCAAGAGCCTTGAACGCTTCCTCCGTACCTTGCTCCTGTTCGAACATGTTTGTCGCGATGTCATTCTGCATGAGTTGTTTTCCGATGGTCTGGGCTTCAATCCACGTGCCTGGCAGATAAGCCACGTTTCCGCGCACGGCGAGCGAGTCGAGCATCATGGCATCGGCATTCAGAGCCAGGTCACTATACTCATCGGCAGCCTCTTCAAACTCGTAATTCTTGAAATTGTCGTGTTCGCGGCAGATGGCGAGTTCGTCCATGTCATATACAAGACCGCCGAACACGGCAGCCGAGCCGTATCTGTTCTTTGTGTCTGTACGGGCAGCAATGAGTCTTGTTGAAGAAAGCCTGTGGCATGCGAACCTGTCATTCATGATTGTGGCGGAGTCGATAGCGAGGTATTCCGCTCCGAGCTGATAGAATATTCCCGACGGAGCGAAATATATTGTCCTGATATTCTCCAGTTCCGGCAGTATTTTGCCCCATACAAGCTGTCCGAATCTGCTGTTGCGGTACAGTTCGTTTATGTGTGTATGCGTGTCTGGCGCACCGGAGAAGTTCAGTGTCTTTATGCCGGCGTCCTCCAGTTCCGCCATGCTGAACAGCACCTTGCACCGTGGTGTCTTCCATCCCTTTTTCAGATAAAGTGCCAGATATGTCTCACCGAGTCCGTTCACGTTCAGGTTCATGAACTCGATGGCAATCTCGTCATTCTTCAGAGCGTCGGCCACTTCGTTGTGGTTGCCGTTTAGGCCGGCCATGAAGTCGCCGAACTTCTTGCAGTCCCGCACAAGCTGTTTCTCAAGCATGGATGCCTCTTTGGTGGCATCTTCCAGTTGCATGGCTCTGTCTGCCGGCGGCAGACTGTATGCGGCATCGATGTCGCGTCTGAGCAGTTCAAGACGGTCATATTTCTGGAGAAGCACAGAGTCGCCGGTCTGCATGAGGAAGTTGTGGAAGTTTATTTCGGAGTTCAGCAACAGTCCTTTGGTAAAAAGCTGTGCATTGTATACGTCGGACAGTATGGAATTATTGTCGTGATGTATGTATGCAAGTGCCGGGGCTGCCTTGAAAAGGTAGCTTTTCATGTTCCAGAACACCTCGCGTTCGGCTGAGGTCTGATGCGAGAAATTGTCGCGTACCACGCGCATTTGCAGCTGAAGTGCCCTGTGATAGTATTCACGTGTCTTTATGCTGTCTGTCTCGTTGTAATATCTTGCCATGTTATACAGTATCGACGCATTGTCCGGATGGTCGTTTCCGAGTGCCGTCATCTGTATGTCTTTTGCCTTTTCGGCCAGTGCTATAGCTTCTTCCGTGTCTCCGCACACATAATTGTATAGTGCGAGGTTCGACAGGTTCTTGGCATATATCGAACTCAGCGTGTCGCCATCTTCCCTGTAAAGGTCTACGGCCTCGGAACAGTAATGTCGCGCTGTATCGGGTTGTGCCATGTTATAGTATGCCATGGCTACGGTGTTGTTTATGTCGGCAAGCAGTATTTTGTCGTTCTCCTGAGCCAGCAGGCTGATGGCTGTCATGCCGCTGTCAGCCGCTGCGGTATAGTCGCCTGTAAAAATGTGCAGGTTGGCGATTTTGTTAAGTGCCGTGGCCTCCTCTCTCCTGTTGCCGGCCTTCCTGAATATGTCAAGTGCCGTCTGTGCTATTGTCATGGCTTGTCGGTAGTTGCCTGCAGCAGCCTGAATGTCGGCCTGCTTTGCCAGTACACGCGCATATTTGCTGTTGTTACTGCTGTTGCCAGCGTTCTCCTGTCCGAGCATGGCACTGTATTCCTCTGCTTTTTCCGAGTCTCCTTTCTTGCTGTATGCGAGTGACAGTTCGCTTATGCATCTGATGTAGTCGGCATGTTCCTTTCCGACTATGGAATTAAGCACAGGAAGAGCCTTTTCCAGCATTTCGATGCTTTCGTCATATTGTTCCATAGAGGTTGAAATCACTGCACGGTTCACAAGCAGTTTGGCAAAGGCCAGAGTGTTGGTCAGCTCTTTGTCGTTGAATATGCCGAATGCCTCGTCGGCATACTTTATGGCTTGTGAATATGCCAGCATGTTGGCCAGCCGCGAGGCATGGTTGGCCAGCATCACCGCATACGCATACTGGTCGTCGGCATAAATCTTTTTGCCGGTTTTCAGAGCCTCTTTGCTTATAGCATCCGCTTTTGCCAGATTATTGTTCTTGGCGTAGCATACGGCCAGGTTGTTCTGTGTGTTGAGATACTCGCGTGTGCCCTTCTTCATCATTTTCAGGGCAGCCTCGCATGTCTCTTCCGCCAGGCGGTCATCATTCTCGTTTCCGCGCTGCGACAGGAATACTCCCATGTTGGCCATCACCACTGCATACTGCGGATCTTTCTTGTAGGCATTTGTCTTGAATAGTTCCACCGCCTCGCTGCACAGTTCTACTGCTTTGTCATACTCGCCCGTTTTTGCAAGATATACGGCCTCGTCGTTCATTGCGTTCGCTATATGGCGTGCCTCACAGTCCGAAAGCCTCTTCCTCATGTCTATGACACGCTGTCCCAGTTCTACGGCACGCATCTCCTGACGTCGCTGCGAGGCAAGCATGGCTCCGTATGACAGAATCTTTGAGTTGTAGAACGAAACCTCAGATGTATCGCACAAAGTACAATATATGGTTATGATACTGTCAAGCTCCTCCCATTGCTGTTTCTTTGCGGCCTTGTCCGCGTCATGGCACAAGCCGGCAGGTACTGTTTCTGCGTTTTGGGCTGTTGCCGTCAGTATGGCGGTGAAGCATGCCAGCAACAGAGCAATCGTTGTCCTCATTCGTCCTTCTTGCATTCGTCCTTTTCGCACTCTGCTTTCCTGTGTATCTTCACCTGCACAGTGTCCTGCTGCACAGTGCTGTCCCGTTTGCATGCTATGGGGCGGCATACGGTGTCCGTCAGGGCAGTGCCTCTTGCCGTGCTGTCAACAAAGAGGGAATCTATGTCGCGGAAGGCGGCTGTCACCCTTTGTCCTACTGTCGAGGTTACGGCCATATCATAGTTACCGCACATTTTCTTCCATATATACCGGAAATATTTTAATGTGAGTTCTTCCACTGTTGCCTTGTCTGTGGATATTATGTTTTTGAGCATGTCGCGGCAGGGCGTGTCAATTTTGTATGATTTTCTGTTTATGCTGTCAAGCAGGATAATGTATCCGTAGGCAGGTATTTCCAGACGTTCCTTCTCGTTTATCACCTGCTTCTTCGTTACCGGGGTCTTGACACCTTTGGCTATTGTGCAGACCTCACTGCTGGCCTCGCATACGTGATAGTCCTGTGCAAGTATCATGTTACAGAATGAGATACAGAAAATGAAGAGTAGTGTCAGAATCAATCGCTTCATGATGTTTTCTTGTCTTTATAGTAAACAGATTTCTTGAATGTGTCGTTTGAATTTGCCAGTCCGTTTATTATTGCAGCGTAGATGTCGCGTGCTTCGGCCACCAGCACAACCGATGCCAAGACCATCACCATCGGGATGTAGTATTCCATGCGTTCATATATAATATATGTCAGCCACGCGAGCAAGGCAAGCCATGCGAATGTTATGCCGTTGAAGAATATGTTTGAATTGGCAAGGAACACCCATAACGAGTTTTTTCGGCTGTTGACGAATTTGATCCAATACAACTGCCACAGTGCTGTAAGCCAGCATATCAGTAGGGACAGTAGCATCAGCGTATTGTCATCGGTTGTCTCTATGTTCTTCTGGTCTATTACGGTTTGTATGGAATATGCCTGCACTTTCAGTCCCGGCCTTTTTCCCAGTGGCGTGAAGTGCATGTCAGCCTCTTCGCCTATCGTGCCTATCAGTACGATTCTGTCCTTTATCAGGTTGCGGTTTGCAAGTACGGAGTCGTATTTTATCACGGGAAAGTCGATGAAGCGGTAATTGATGAACCTGTCATCTGTTTTGCCAAGTGGGATGTCATTCTTACTGTATGCTTCAGCCACCTGTGCCGTGAACGAGCGTTGAGGCTGTCCGCGGAAGTTCCGCTCTATGCTGAACCTGCGCAGACATGTTGCCGTCATGTCGCCTATGGCGTTCACATATCCCTCCTTGATACTGTCTGTGGCAAAATAGGATCTTACCCGCTCTTGGAAAGAATCCGTCATGGGTGCGTAGTCCGTAAGTTTGTATGCGAATATGGCACCGGATGCTTCCGCCACGTCCATAAGCACCATGTCGCCGTGTATGTCATAGTTCTGGTCTTCAAATATGATGTCCACGCCTATCACAGCAGGACTGCACTGTTTCACCTTCTCTATGACGTTTGCTATCTCGTCACGTTTTCTGACCTCCGTAATGTCTATGAGAGTAATGTCCCTGCTCATTTCCGGAGCCCCGTTCTCCTGCCACTCTATATTGTAGTACATGTCGGACAGTGAAAATTCCTGTATCGCACGCGCTACCGGACTCAGGAACTTGATGTTGAACGAAAGCCAGCCAAGCACGACTATCAATGTCATGGCTATGACGGCGACCAGTCCATGCTCTATCAGCGCGGTGCTGTTTGTTTTTTTCATGGTGTTTGTTGGCAACCGGTGTAAAATGTCTCACACTATATAATGAAACGATAACAAGATGGCTGGCAAACAGCCATCTTGTTACAGTATCTATGAATGTTATTCTTTACTGTTCTGCGGCGATAACGATTGTTACGCGGTTCTTGTCGTTTTCCTTGAACGGCTGTTCCGTGTCACCCTTGTATTCGGTAGTGATACGCTCGGATGCTATGCCGTATTCCTTGACAAGCATGTTCTTCACGCTTACTACACGCTTCTGCGAGATGGTGCGGTTGATTTTCTTCGTTCCGGTTCCTGCATCGGCATAGGCCGTAAGGTTGATCTTTGCTGTCGGGTGCTGCTTCATCCATTCGGCGAGTTTCTGAACCTTACCCTTTTCTGCAGCCGTTATTTCGGAGCTGTTGATGGTGAAGAAAATCTCTTCGCGCATGGTCGCTTTCTTCACTTCGGGCTGTACAACGGGCTTGGGCTCTTCTTTGGTCTGCATCGTTCCCTCCACAACCGGAGTCGTAGCCACGGCGGCAGCGGCGTTGCGTGCGTTGTCATAGTCCAGCTGGCTCAGTGCGCTGCCTGTGTCGCTCTGTCTCTTCTTGTGGAAGCCGAACTTGTACGTCAGACCCACGAGAGCGGCAATCTGCCAGTCATCGCTGTTGTCGCGCTTTGAGTTGAAACGGTCGTCGGTGTTGTTTGCCGTCACTTCGAGGTTTATGCCGATATGCTTTGAGACGTTGGCCTCAAGAGCGGCACCCAGGCGGATGTTGTGCGAAATCCTGCTGTCCGTCCATGTTGTAGGCTCTGAGAGCTGCAACTGTCTGGCAAGGCTGTTGTAGCCCTTGTCGTCCCATGCGTAGTTGAAGCCGAAGCCGCCGATGAGCATCACGTTCAGCGGGTGAACCCTTTTGGGAGAGAATATGTTGCAGAGATTGAACAGAAAGTCTATGTCTGTAGTGATGTACTTGTAGTCGAAAGCATATTCCTTTCCGCTTACCTTATATCCGGATTTGCTCTTCCATCCCTGTACGTTCAGGCGTGCACCCATTCCGGGTATGAAGAATCTGCCGACTGACACTGCGCCGATAGGCGTTATGAGATTTGAGGCGGATATGTCTGTCAGTGTTATCTGGCCGCCGCCCTGAACCCCGATGAATGTATAGGGGTATGGTTCATAATCCTTCCCGTTTTCCTGGGCAGAGGCATTCAGCGTGCATATCACGGCCAAAAGGAAGAATAAAAATCTTTTTTTCATTATTATGGTAATGTAGTTTATACTTGATATTTTATTTTAGCGGTTAGCGTGTTAGCGGATGAGCGGGTTGGTGGATATGAGTGGGTTAGCGCTCACTTCTCATCCGCTAACCTCTCCACCTCTCACCGTTTATTGCTGAAGTCGGGCAGGGGCAGGAACCAGTTTTTCTTGTCGTTCAGCTGGTCAGCCCAAGCCTCGGCATTCTGTCCGCGTGCCTTTATCTTGTTGACCATGAACTGTTCGGGATTGCTGCGACGGTTGGCCACACGCATTAGGTCGAAGAAACGGTTGCCCTCGAAGGCAAGTTCCAGACCTGCTTCGTCCAGAATCAGGTCTTCTATGGCTTCCTTGACATCCTCTATGTTGTTTCTGTCGTATATTTCAGCCTTGGTCATCTTGGGCTTGCCGGCAGCCTCCAACTTGAGGTTGATCTGGTCTACGTAGTTGTATACGCTCTTCTTTTCGTTAGGCTTAAGCATGCCGCAGCCTTTCTGATGTATACCTCGTGTGTAGTATTCGTTCTCGGTACTGGCAAAAGGATAGGTACTTGTGGATGGAGTGGTAGTCTCAAGCACCGGGTAGTCATGTATCCAACTAACAATCGTGTATGTTTTGCCCTCGAACTGCCCCTTGTTGAAATCAAGCCACAGTATACCCTGCGATCTCTCCCATTCATCACGGCTGATGTAGTCGCAGATGATGTGCGAGTTGTCCGGTGTGAAGTTGGCATATTCCACTATCTGGGTGCGGATACCGTCGTTGTAGTCGGCAATGGTGTCGAAGTGAGACTGAGCATTGGCAATGATGTATTCGGCAAAGGCAGTGCTGTCGGCCAGGAAACCCTCCTCGCTGAAGTCCTTGCTGCGTATTACGCACATCTGATTCGTCTCCCAGTCCTCTGGCAACACTATTGTCACCTGTTCCGGCTTGTTGTCCTCGCCGAACACGATGTTTCCTGCCTCGTCGAACTTGGTGCCTGTGTGCTCATAATGCACGCGCATAGTCTTCACGGCGAAGTCGCTCTCACTTGATGGCACCCATTCGCTGTTTCGTGTCAGACCGTTCTTCAGGATTGCGAAAGCATAACCCGGATAACCGGCGCGGTTCAGAGCCTCGGCAAAGCGCAGCCATATAAGGCTCTTGCGGTAAACCATGGGGAACACAGTGCTGTATACCTGGCTGGGATTCTGCTTCATGATGTAGCGTTCCGTTCTTGTTTCGTCTACATAGTAATTGCCGGAATTGTAACGGCGGATGTATCCGGTTCCGCTGTTGACACCAGCGCTGAAAACGGTGTTGTCGCCTGCTATACCGCGTGCGTCTCCTACATTGTCCAGCACAACCAATTGTGTGAGAGCCTCATTGTCGAGGTTTGCACTGCTGCTGGTGACATAGGTCTCATATTTCTGTGCTAGACGCAGTGTGTCATATCCCGCACTGGGACCCAGCTGACGCTCCCAGTTGACGCTCAGACTGATTGTTGCGCGTGAAACAGAGTCTTTGCCGGTACTCTGGCGTATGGTGGCCTCGAAACCGTACAGATCATTCACACCGCGCTGCACCATGCCCCACAGAGCATTTGTACTGGAGGGAATGGCGGTTACGGATTCCTGTTCTTTGTTTTTGGCACCATTCTCATTCCATGGGTACCCGTAGTTGGAGGCTCCTGGGGTTTGTCCGTTTGTCTTCGGATAAGCTAATGAATAGTAATTAGATGGCAGTGCACCGCCGTACTTGCCGTCCAGGAACTTATAGTAGTATTCGGCAGCCTTTGGGTAATTTTCATCTCGGTTGCTCATCAGATACAGATCGGCAAGAACCACAGCTGTAGGGAACATGGCCTTTGATGAGTGACATACGGTGGTGGTGTAGCCGTAGTTGTTATACTGCGGATAGCCCCACTGTTCTTCGATCTGGTATGCACGCAGCATTCTGCTTTCGAGTCTCTCCCACAAATTGGTCGCATTCACACGATTTTTTTCGTTTTGGGTATCGAAGTTGATAATGTCGTTTGTGGTCAGCTTAGGATCCAGGTAGAAGGGCACGTCGCGATAGTTGATGACCAGCTGCATGTATGTCCATGCGCGGATAGCCTCCACCTGTGCATACTCGCGCAACATGTATTTCTCGCCGTCGGCCTTCTCCATTACGGTGTCGGCCATTGCCAGATAGGCATTGCAGGAGTTGATGACATGGTAGTAGTCGCTGACTTTCAGGTAACGGTTGGCACCGTCCTTGATGTTCTCCGTGTCGCCGTTCAGACCGAAGCTGAGAATGGCGTTGATGCTGTCGGTGGTGAACTCGCCGCCGTCTATGAGGTCACCTCTGCATTCGCCGAGGATGACATATCTTTCGCCTATGTTCTGAAGGCTTTTCAGGATGCCCCAGTAGGAATAGAGCGTATCTCCGGCTACGGTGTAGGAGTGGCGGTCGCTGTCCGGGGTCATCATGTCCTCGCAGGAGGTGGTGGCCATACCCAGCCCCATGCAGAGGCAGAGTATGGTTATGATTGATTTGTTCTTCATATCTTTGTATAATTACAATTACAGGTTAAGTGAGACACCTATGTTGAAACTGCGACCGCTGGGTATACGGCCTGTATCTATGCCCTGATAGAGAGTACCGTTCTGTGCACTGGTCTCGGGATCGAGGCCGAGATACTTCGTGACGCAGAACACATCGTTGGCCTCGCCCCATATCTTCATGCCCTGCAGCCAGGTGTTATGGTATGGGAGAGTGTAGGTCAGACGCACGTTCTTCATCTTCAGGTAGCTGCCGTCCTCTATCCAGCGGCTGCTCATGCGCTCGTTCTCCACGTAGCCGAGATTGTTTGTGAAGCATGCGCGCGGCATGTCAGTCACTTGGTTGTTGTATGACCAGCGGCGTGCCATGGCTGTGCTCTGGTTGTAGGAGGTATTGCCGGCCTCAAGGCGCGAACGCTGGTAGTTGTAGATGTCGTTGCCTACGCTGTACTTGAAGATAACGTCCAGACGGAGGTTCTTCCATGTCAGGTTGGTGAAGATGTTGCCGTAGATGTCTGGATTGGCATCGCCGATGGCCACTTTGTCGCTGTCGTCTATCCATCCGTCGCCGTTCTGGTCTACGAATGCCATGTCGCCTGCGCCGAACTCGCGGTAGCTG
>CAMWRK010000050.1 GCA_947176655.1 uncultured Prevotellaceae bacterium
CCTTTTTCTCATAGAGCAGTTCTGCCACACGGTTCTCTATGTCGTCGGCTATTTCGCTGTTGCTGTCCTGACTGCCGAAGTATCTCTTCATGCTGTTCAGGTAACTGTCCAGCAGCTGGTATGCGTCCTCGTCTATGTTGTAGAGTGTGCCGAACAGATTTATGGTAATGTTCTTTTTCATTGTCGCATGTGTTTGTTAAGGTTATTGTATTGTTTCTGTCAGTTTTGTCACGGTGTTGCAGAGTTCGTTCCAGCTGCGGTTCAGCTGTCCCATAGCTTCCTCTCCGTCGGATGTCAACGAATAGTACTTTCTTGGTGGCCCCTGAGTGCTTTCCTGCCACTCGTATTTGAGAATTCCATCCTTCAGCAACCTGTTCAGGAGCGGGTAGAGGGTTCCTTCCACCACTATCATATCCGCTTCCTTCAGCTGCGATATGATGTCGTTGGCATAGCATGGCTTGTGCTTTAGCAGCAGCATGATGCAGTATTCAAGCATGCCTTTTCTCATCTGCGCTTTTGTGTTTTCAATGTTCATTTCTCGTTAATGTTTGGTTTGGACGATGCAAAGGTATGTATAAACATTGTACTATGCAACGCAGGGTACTGTTGTTAACACAAATTTAACATATTCGATACACTTGCGACAGGATACAGCAAGCCCTCCGGATGTGCCATCCTGTCATGGATACCACCGGTGGGCTTGCATTGGGAGGTAGTGCCAGAGTCAGATGCTCCGTTCAGAGACGATAACGCCGTCAAAGAGGTTCACTATGCGTTCCGCATACCCGGCATCGTGCATAGAGTGCGTCACCATTATGACCGTGGTTCCGTCCCTGTGCAGGTCTCTGAGCAGTTCCATGACCTCCCTGCCGTGTTTTGAATCCAGATTGCCGGTAGGTTCGTCGGCCAGAATGATGTCTGGATGCGAGATGACGGCTCGCGCGATAGCTACGCGCTGTTGTTGTCCGCCCGATAGCTGCGACGGGAAATGCCCGGCACGGTGCGACATGGCCACGCGTTCTATGACATCCTTTGCCATTCTTTTGCGTTCTTTTTTGGAGAAGCCCATATAGAGCAGTGGAAGTTCCACGTTCTCCTCCACGTTGAGCTCATCAATAAGATTGAAGTTCTGGAATACGAAGCCCAGTCTGCCCTTGCGCAGATCCGTGCGTTCATTCTCGTTCATCCGGCTTACGTCCTTGCCGTTCAGCAGATAGGTGCCATCGGTAGGGGTGTCAAGAAGCCCCAGAATGTTCAGCAGTGTGGATTTGCCGCAGCCGCTCGGCCCCATGATGGCTACAAATTCACCTTTCCAGACTTCAAGGTTGATACCTTGCAATGCTCTTGTCTCCACTTCCTCTGTACGGAAAGTCTTTCTGATGTCGTTAAGTCTGATCATTATGATATTATGAGTTTATGTCTTGGTTATTATCTGTAAATGTTGGCAGATGTATTCCGTTGCCGTCAGTCTTGCTTTATCACATCGGCTGCATTGATTCTGCTGACCTTCACCACTTTGTGGCTGATAGTGATGAGCGTCACGGCAGTTACAATGATAAAGGATACCAGCAGGCACAGGACAGCCATCAGCCAGAATCTGTCGTCGCCATCGAACACCCCAGACATTTTGTTGAGAAGTGTCAGCAACAATATTGTCACGCTGCCGGTTATGCTGCCGCCGACAAGCAGCAGACGCACGTAGTAGGATGCAAACAGCCGTATGATGTCCAGTGAGTGTGCGCCGTGAATCTTTCGCAAAGCCACTTCCTTCTGTCTGCCACGGCTTTCCAGAGATATGGCGGAATAGACGCTGGCAACTATGCACAGGAGAGAGACAAACACCAGAAGAAGGCATATATTTGCTATCATCCCTGATATGTGTATGTCATGGAACCACGTGTCGTACAGGTTGTCCAGTTTTGTGAAGTCCAGAGAGCCGGGATGTGCATCCTGATAGAGCTTGCAGATGTTGTTCTCGACCTTGCTGTATTTGCCGGCTTTCGGGAATATGATGTGCGAGGGACTCGGGTACGATACATGCAGTTGTTCTCTCATTGTAGCGTCATCATGCCATGGGGTGTTGTCCACAATCCAGAACGAAGGCATGTTTATGCTGTTGCGGTAATAGACTGGGGCATCGGCATACCCTATGCGAGTGTAGGAGTGTCCGTCGTAGAAATTGCGTGTCAGTGTGTCGGCGGCACATCCGGCAGGCAGTTTCCATTTCTGGCACATGCGTTCCGCCTCTTCGGTGCGTACATATACGGAGCATGTATGTTTGCTCTGGCTCTTGTCGGCAGGCATGTCTGCGCGGACGGGTATGTCCAGATGGTCGAAGAAGCCTTCGTCGCTGTACAGAAAAGCATAGCCTTCGGAGTCTGCATTGCTACCGTCCTGATTGTAGCCATGCTGCGTGGTATGGTGTGTTATAAGACTTTCGTCCAGATGTTCTGCCGATTCGGCCTCGCATCTGTTGTGTACAAACGTGGAGATATGGTCCACGTCGGCATCGGCAGCCATGATGTTGGCGAAGTCGGGTATGAGGGCTTCTGCATACGGCTTGTCCATGATTATTGCCCGCCGGTACAGTTCCGTGTTGTCGTACACGGAACCATAGTCCCGCTTCAGGTGCATCTTCATCGAGCTGAGCAATATGCCCATGGTAAATATCAGCGACATGCCTACTACGAATTGTCCGCACAGCATTGCGCTTTGTCCGAGTGTGCGGGGGTGTCCGCTGCGTCCCACGTGCATGCCTATCGGAGCGTGCAGCTGTTTGTACACGAAGGCCAGGGCAATGAGGACGGTGACTATAATCGTTGCCAGGATGATGTAGAATTCCAC
Source organism: uncultured Prevotellaceae bacterium (assembly GCA_947176655.1). Lineage (GTDB taxonomy): Bacteria > Bacteroidota > Bacteroidia > Bacteroidales > Bacteroidaceae > Physcousia. The sequence goes on from CAMWRK010000050.1 coordinate 2,845, forward strand.
CAGAAACAGTCTGGCGGTGTTGATGCCCAATTCCAGGGATGCCATGGACTCGACAGGCATGATGTAGTGAGCCAGCCAGGTGTTTATGATGGCCGAGGTAATGGTGGTGAAGAAGGAGACGATGACTATTTCGGAGGCAAGCAGGCCGAACAACTGGTACGGACGTGCTCCCATGCTGCGGCGCAATGCCAGTTCGCGCGAGCGTAGCGAGAAGAGTTGCAGCTGCATTTTCAGAAAGCCCGTTACGCCGATTGTCAGCACACTACACCCAAGAAACAGGGATATGCAGACACATAGAATCAGCAAGGCACCGTCTGTTGCCCACGAGAAGAGGTTGGCACGGCAATATATGTCGTATTCCGGCAGTCCTGCGTTTAGCTCGTCTTGGAGCTCCTGCACCGTGTGTCCGTCGCTCAGTTCTATTTTCATCCTGTGCAAACGGTAGTTCATGCCTTCGGGTATTGTGCGGCAGCAATAATAGATTGAGGGGTACAACTTTCTGCTGTTCATGGATGCGGACATATCCACCACATCGCGTATGATACGTTGGCTTCCGTCTATGTCGCTCAGTATTCTGAACCCTCGCGGGTCAGCACCTTTGCCATAGACCATGTCGCGAAGGTTGTCGCTGATCAGCACGTCGCCCTCGTTAAGTTCGTGGATTATGTCGCCTGTGATGTCCGAGCGGTACCGTCTGTAGTTCAGGTAGCAGGGTGAGCATATATACATGGTTGTCTTCATGCTTTTGGCTTGTTCCGTGGCATCCTCGTATTGGAAATCCAGAACTCCGATATCCTCATTAAACTGTATTTCGCGGATTGACGGGAGGTTCAGTCCGTTCAGACGGTTGATAAAATTGGCATCAGCCGGAAATGCTTTTCCTGTAGCCACATCCATGCCGTCGGCTTTCGTGGAAAACTCGCCGCCGGAATTTCCTTCGCCCTTCTCATAGACACTGACTTTCACTACGCTGCTGTCTATGGAGTCGAAGTATATTTCCGTGACCACACCTGATACTGTTCTCAGGACGATGCTGAAGCATACGACACCAACGGCCAGGCATAGTATGGATATGAGGTTCTGTGTCTTGTATTTGAGCAGATTGCGCCAGGCTGTTTTAATGTGATGTAAAATCATGATAATATGTATGTTTTTAATGTTATAACGTTTTGTTCTGTGCGGTTAGTGTTCTCCTTCCCCCTTTTCCAGTGTGTCAGTCTATGGTCACTTCTTCCGCATCTTCCAGAAGTTCGTAGCCATCAATAATAACGCGGTCTCCCGGTTTCAGACCACTGACAATCTCGCATTGTTCGGGATTCATGCGCCCTACCTTTATTTTCGTGCGTCGCGCCACTCCGGTGTGTTTGTCAATGCGGAATATCCATTGTCCGCCGGTCTTTTTGTAAAAGTCACCTCTCGGAACGATAATTGTCTGTTCTGGTCGGCTGAGTTCTATCCTTACTCTGTAGCTTTTGCCCAAGCGTATGTTTTCCGGTATGTCGGAGCAGAAGAGCAGGTCGGTCTCGAATTTTCTGTCTTTCACCTCCGGCATCACGCGGCTTATGCGCATACGGAATGTGTCCTGCTTCTGTATGACCGTTGCCGGCAAACCGGTATGTATGCGTTCTACGTAGTACTCGTTCAGCTGTGTGCGCACCTTGTACCTGTCCATGATTTTCAATTCTCCGACTTTGGCTCCTGTGGTTACACTCTGTCCGACAGTCAGATTAAGGTGTCCAAGCTGTCCGTCGGCAGGTGCTACGGTGACGAGACCGTCAGTCTCTCTCCGTTTCTCCTCGTAATGCAGGTCGGCGGCCTTGCGTTCGGCGGCCAGTATCTCAAGTCTGATCCGAGTCGTGGCCGAGTCGTGGCTCTGCTTCTCCTTCTGTAGGCGCAGTTTCCTGCTCTGGTATATGTATTCGGCCTCAGCTATGTTTAGTTCGGCACGGCTTTTAAGCCCCATCGAAAACTCCTCGCGGCTTTGTGCCAGCACTTTTTCGAGCTTGTCGGCGTTATAGGCCAGTTCCAATGCCTGAAGCCTCATTTCTATGCTTTTCTGCTCCATCTGTATTTCCTGCTCGCGCAGGCTGCGACGTGTCTTTTCCCATTCGGTGCGCTCATGCGCTATGGTGCGCAACAATTCCGGATTGTTGAGAACAAATATGGTGTCGCCTTTCCGCAGTGTCGCTCCTTCCTCGCACATGATGCGTTCTACGAAGCCGCTTGCCGTGGCATTGAGCTGTATTGTCATCATTGGATGGACAGTGCCTTCCGCCTCGATAAATTCCATGAACGATGCTTCGCGGACTTCGCCTGTTCTGATGTGCTCCGATGATACGTTAAGCTGCCGCGGCGATAGTGCGATGAAGATTGTACATGCCGATATGGCGGTGAGCAGGGACAGTGCGACTATGCGCAGACGATGTCTGATGTACCACGGTTGTGGTGTTCTGATGATATCCATGTATGTGTCGTATTGTTGGTTTTTACTTGAATCTATTCAACCGGCAGACGTTCTGTCAGCGCGGTGTGGTTCTGGAAATCATATCCTGTCATGCTGCGTATGGTATAGTACAGCTTCCAGTATGTGCTCATGGCACTGATATAGGAACGCTGTGCCGAGTTACGCTCTGATATGGCACTGTTCAGGTCAAGAAGCGTGTTCTGTCCCATGATGTACAGCTTCATTGCCACGTTATGCCTGTGTTCGGCACGCTTGTTCTTCAGCTGGGCTATGTGTACCTTTCGTGCCTGCATGTTGAACTGCGATACCAGTTTCTGTACATTCTGCCTGAAGTCCTCCATACCTTGCTCTGCCTGTACCTCAGTAAGATCCTGTTGTGATTGTGCTATGCGGATTTGTCCTCGTGCACGTCCCCAGTCCAGTATTGGCAGCGACAGTGACAGGCTGCCGTACTCCTGTGCCAGCGGATGGGTATAGGCCTCACCCAGAGAGCCGCCGGTCTGTGACAGACCGAATTGCAGATGGATGTCTGCCTTGAGGCCGGCATTTGCCTTGGTTCTGGCAAGATTGCTGCGAGCCTCGCGTCGGATACGTTCATAATAGTCTGGGTCGGGGCTGTTCTGCAAGGCCAGTTCCATGGCCGTTTCCATGGGTATGTCGAACTGTGGTACACTGTCCGGAATTATCAGCTGTATCGGTGTTTCCTGACCGAGGCCAAGGAATGACCGGAAGTCCTTAAGCTGTTCGTCCAGCGATATGCGTGTGTCCATGGCATAGGTCTCTTCGGTGAGGCACCGTATCTCCAATTGCAGCATCTCGTTTTCCGTTATGGTGCCTATCTGGTATCTTCCCTGTGCCATGCGGTATAGTGTGTCGGCATTGGCATAGTTGCTACGTGCCATCTCGACATCACTTTGCGCGGTTGCCAGGGCAAAGAAATTGGAGCACGTTTTGGCGGAAATGAGCTGTATGGTCTCGGCATACTTTTTCTTGGCTTCGGTGTATCGCAGAGGTTCTATGCGCAGATCCCACTTGAGCGAGTTGTGCCCGAAGAGACTTTGTCTGTAACCAATGCTTATGGGTACGGATGTGAGCATGCGCCGCCCTCTTTCTATCTCTTGCAGATAGTTGGCGCTGGTTTTGAGATATATGTATCCTCCGGTCCAACTGAGGTTCTGGTTGATACTGACAGACATGTCAGCTCCGAATTGGCTTTGGCGCAGGAAGCGCGATGTACCGTCGCCTTGTGTTATCTTGTTCATCTCGTTGTTTATGTACGGACAGGATGTCAGTGTGACGGACGGCAGGTAGTTGGCACGGAAGTAGCGATAGTTCCAGTACTGGCTAAAGAATGAGTGGCGGGCGTTTTGTGCAGTGGGAGATTGTTTGAGAGCCAGTCTGATGGCATCGGGCAGGCTCAGGTACAGTGTGTCTTGTGGCTGTGCATGGATGCATAGAACGGTAACGGCGTAGAATATTGCTGCCAGCAGTTGCCGCAATAACGCTGTGGTGGGACGTTGGTGTGAAGGGTTCATATACATTATTTATATTATAAAGGGTTCTGCATATCGCATGTGCTTCGGTGTCGGGAGATGTTGTTGCACGATTTATCTATATACAAATAACATGCCAAACTTCTAATGCTCTGATAATCAGATTTCATGTTTTGCTAACTTGCCATGGTGGCTGTGCGATTCCGCACGCATGTTGTTCGAAATCGCACAGCTACCAAGATATCGGTGGTTTTACATGAGTGATAAATGCGGACGTACTCATCAAAATGTAAGGCAATTGCCTTGGAGGTACATTATTTTTCCATATCTTTGAAATTCTTTCCTACGAAGTGTCAAATGACTGATATGAATTTCACAATATATGGAATGTAAAGGTAAGGTACTGATAGTGGACGACAACGAAGATATTCTTCTCTCCCTGAACATGCTGCTTCGTCCGTGGGTGGATGCTATACGTGTGATAAGTAATCCGGAGCGCATCATCGAGTTTATGGATAGTTTCAGCCCGGATGTCATACTGCTGGACATGAATTTCCGCAGGGATGTTGTAAGCGGAGAGGAAGGCTATGAATGGCTGTCCCGTATTCTGGAGCATGACCCTATGAGTGTGGTCATATTCATGACGGCATACGTTGACATAGAGAAGACGGTAAGAGCCATAAAGGCCGGTGCCGTGGACTTTATTCCCAAGCCGTGGGACAACAGGAAGATGCTGGAGACAGTACATTCCGCTGTTGACCTCCGCCGTAGCAGAATGGCGCACATGCCGGTGGATGGCGGCGGTGTGGAAGAGCCGCTTTCGCCTGCGTCCGATGCTGGAGGAGATGTCGGTGAGGGGAATATCTTTATCGGTGAATCACCAGTCATATTGGATTTGAAGGAACGTATGGCGCGTGTAGCTGTTACCGATGCCAATGTGCTTGTGACCGGCGAGAACGGAGTAGGCAAGGATGTCGTGGCTCACGAACTGCATCGTTTGTCGGCGAGGTCGTCCAAGCCGATAGTCTCCATAGATGTCGGGTGCATACCGGAACAGTTGTTCGAAAGCGAGCTTTTCGGACACGAGAAGGGTGCCTTCACCGGTGCCGTGGCTGCCAGGGCAGGTCGCATTGAACAGGCTGACGGTGGTACCTTGTTCCTGGACGAGATTGGCAATCTGTCTGCTGCCATGCAGCAGAAGCTGCTTAGTGTCATAGAAAGACGCGAGATATCGCATATTGGTTCCAACAAGGTGAACAGGATTGACGTGCGCATTATTGCTGCCACCAATGCCGACCTGCATGCCAGGGTAGGCGAGGGCACATTCCGTGAAGACTTGTTCTACCGTTTGAATACTGTAGAGCTGCACCTTCCACCGTTGCGCGAACGTGGGAACGACATATTGCTTCTGGCCAGGCATTTCCTGCGTGTCTATTCCCGAAAGTATAACCGTCGGATTGATGCTTTCACTCCGGAGGATGAGGCTGCACTTATGTCATACACCTGGCCTGGCAATGTCCGCGAATTGCAGCATTGTGTGGAAAGGTGGCTTATAGATTCGGCAACCCCGCTTGTTCCTGTAATAAGGAAGAACCAGTACGGCATTTCGGCGCATGAATCACTCAATCTGGATGAACTGGAGCGCATGACTATACGCCGTGCCCTTGAGCAGAGTGACGGCAATATGTCCGTTGCGGCAGAGTTGTTGGGCATTACACGCTATGCGCTTTACAGGAAAATAGACAAGCACGGCATTTGATGGGACTTTGGCAGAATATTTTTTACAATCGGAGCATGCGTCGCCTGAGGCAGATGCTGGAGTTTGTGCGCATGCGCGATTTCACGTTGCAGTATTCTTCTGAACGTCTTTTTGGAGAGGAGCGGCGCGTGACCGAGGAGATAAACGCCATTATGCGGGAGTTCCGCGAGATGGAGCACAGGCACGAAAGCGAATCGCAGCTGTACGAAGCCCTGCTGTCAGAGGTAGATGCCGTCATGATAGTCACCGACGATGCAGGAAACGTGCACTGGATGAATCGTGCGGCCATAGAGGGACTGTGCGGTTTCCGCTTCGATAATCTGGATTGTCTGTCGGCATTGCATCCCTCCCTGCCGTCGCAGTTCCGGAAACTGCGGAAAGGTGGAAGCCAGTTGCTGGCCTTCACTATGCCTGACGGTGAGGAACGGCAGTATGCCGCCTCGTTGACCAGTCTGTTTATATATGGAATGGAACGCCGGCTCTACAATCTGCAAAGCGTGGCGGCTATAATGAAACAAGGTGAGATAATGGCGCAGCAGAAACTTATCCGTGTGCTTACGCACGAGATTATGAACTCTCTCACTCCCATAGTCTCGCTGTCCGATACCCTGTCCAATGGCTGTATGTTTACGGAGGAGGAAAAGTCCCATGCACTTTCCGTCATCAGTCGCAGAGCCAATGGCTTGATGCAGTTTGTGCAGCAATACAGACGCTTGTCGGGAATTGCTGCACCGGTGCTTCAGAGGGTAAGGATAGTGGACTTCATTTCCGGCTTGCAGGTTCTTGTCGCTTCATTTCCGGCAGACAACTGCGATATGCGCTTCGATGTTCGTTGTCCGGACAGAACGGTGAACATAGACCGTGCACAAATGGAGCAGGTTCTCATCAATCTGCTGAAGAATGCCGTAGAAACTGAGGCCTCGGATGTGTGCATGACTGTGTCTGCCTCGGACGATGGGCATTGGCTCGTGCTGTCGGTGGAGGACAATGGGGGCGGTTTTCCGCCAGAAGTTTCAGACAATCTGTTTACACCTTTCTTTACCACCAAGCCCGGAGGCCAGGGCATAGGGCTTGCCGTGTGCCGTCAGATTGTTGGCAATCATGGCGGAATGATAGGTGCCGAGTGTGTTGGAGGCGGCACCGGAGCACGCTTTACTGTCCGTCTGCCTCTGTGAGCGTCAGGACTGTTATTTCAGGCCATGCCCCTAAACGGAAAGGGACATTGCTTCCGGTTCCGGTATTGACATACAGGTGCTGTCGTCCGTGTGTATATATGCCGCCCCATTCCCTGTACAACAGTCTTGATGGAGAGATGTTGCCTATGCGCAGTTGCATGGCATGGGTGTGACCGGAAAGAGTAAGGTCTATGTCGGTATGTCCGGCCACGGCACTACGCCAGTGCGAGGGGTCGTGACTCAGCAGGATTTTGAATGTTTCCTGCCGCAGGCCGCACATAGCCTTCACAAGGTCAGCACGGGCTGGGAAAGGCGGACGTCCGTCGTTCTCCACCCCTATGACGGCTATTGAGTCTGTGCCTCTGTGAAGGACGATGTTTTCATTCAGCAGCATTTTCCAGCCCATAGCCCGTTGCATGGCAATGATTTTCTGTTGCTGTTCTGCTGCTTCGGTGACGTTTCTCTTCCTGCCGTAAGTGCAGTAGTCGTGATTGCCAAGTATGGATACAATGCCGTCTGCGGCTTGCATACGCGACAGTATGCCTGTGAACGGGGTCAGCTCTTCGGGGGACATGTTGACAATGTCGCCGGTAAAGACAATAAGGTCTGGCTGTGCGTCATTGACCAGTTCCACAATCTTTTCCATCACATGCGGCGCTGCACGGTATGTGCCGATATGGAGGTCGGAGATATGTACTATGCGGTAGCCGCGGAACGCCGGAGGCACACGCAGACTGCTTACCGCTATCTCGCGTACAGTAGGACGTTTCCATCCAAAGCATATTCCATAGAGCATTGCGGCAAAAAGCATCGCACGTGCCGCGATTCCGATGCGAGGCACTCTCAGCATGGCGAACAGAGCGTGTATCCATCCGGGCATCCATCCCAGCAGCATGAGCCATGTCCAGATGGTGATGACAGTTTCGTCTGATGCACCGCAGAGGGACAGTACCGTCAGCAATGCTGTTGCCGTCATAGTCAGCCAGTGTAGATATTTCCATGGTGATGGCCATCGGACTATATTTCTGTGCCATAGGTATATGTCCGAAGCGAGGGACAGGAGAGCCATGGAAAGCAGTATTACTGTTATCATGTTGTAGTTATGTGTGTCTGTCGTTACTCTTCTTCTGAGTGGCTGCTGTCTTCTTCTTCTTCTTCTTCTTCGTTTCCGGCGGCTTCACTTTCTTTCAGTGCGGCAAAGGCAGCGAATTGTGCGGCGCGTGCCTCCATACTTATGCGTGTTCTGCCATGCGGTTCCCAGTGCGGCAGGTCAATGATGTCTTCGTAGTCGCTCATTTGCTGTGTCCTCCTATCTGTGCGTTTCTTTCCCTTCCTGTAGCTCCCTTGTCAAAATTCACACCTTTCAGCAACGCATTTTTGCCGTAGCGTTGTCGTATGGCAAGTGATGCTTTCATCAGGCGCATCTCCTTTTCCTCATCGCCATTCTCATCTGTTGTTCCGATTTCCGATTCCTTGGCATAGTCTGCGAAAAGGTCAAGCTGCACAGCCTTTTCAGAGCTATGATGTCCGCAGTATGGGTCGTGGACTACGATGGCTGCAGTCAGGTTGATACGGAGGATCTGCAGGTCTGCGTTGACAATGCGTCGGAAC
>CAMWRK010000051.1 GCA_947176655.1 uncultured Prevotellaceae bacterium
CTGGAGATGCAGTACCGCTGGGCCAGGCTGGACGTTGAGAAAGGCAAGGAGAGTTTCGGCAGAATCATAGATAACCTGCGCTCCGAGGCACAGGTGCCGGAAGAGTTCAGACGCAAGGCTTAGGAGGAGTGTTTCAATAAACGAAAGCAATAACGTAATCAAGATATGACAAAAGGAAAAGTTAGTGGCGTAGTCTCCAACATGGTGACGCTCTGTGTCGACGGGCCGGTCATGCAGGGAGAGATATGCTACATTACCACCGGCGGCGACCGCCTCATGGCCGAGGTCATCAAGGTTGTCGGCAGCGACGTGTATGTTCAGGTGTTCGAGAGTACGCGCGGTCTGAAGGTAGGCTCCGAAGCCGAGTTCACCGGGCATCAGCTGGAAATACAGCTTGGTCCCGGCATGTTGAGCAAGAACTACGACGGTCTGCAGAACGATCTGGACAAGATGGACGGCGTGTTCCTGCGCCGTGGTCAGTACACCGAGCCTCTGGACGCGGAAAGGCTCTGGGACTTCGAACCGATCGTGAAGGCCGGCGACCGTGTGGAGAACAGCGCATGGCTCGGTAAGGTTGTCGAGAACTTCCAGCCGCTGAAGATTATGGCTCCGTTCAATATGGAAGGTACCGCCGTGGTCAAGAGCATCGTTCCGGCCGGACAATACCGCATACACGACACCATTGCCGTGCTTACGACGGAGAGTGGAGAAGACATCAGCGTGGATATGGTTCAGAGGTGGCCTGTCAAGTTTGCCATGACAAACTACAAGGAAAAACCACGCCCGTTCAAATTGCTTGAGACCGGTGTCCGTACCATAGACACCTTCAATCCCATCGTTGAGGGCGGCACTGGTTTTATACCCGGTCCCTTCGGTACCGGCAAGACTGTGCTTCAGCATGCCATATCAAAACAGGCCGAGGCCGACATCGTAATCTTGGCCGCCTGCGGTGAGCGTGCCAACGAGGTGGTGGAGATATTCACTGAGTTCCCGGAGCTTGTTGACCCTCACACAGGGCGCAAACTAATGGAACGTACCATCATCATAGCCAATACATCCAACATGCCTGTCGCAGCCCGCGAGGCATCTGTATATACCGCCATGACCATGGCCGAGTACTACCGCTCCATGGGTCTGCGCGTGCTGCTTATGGCCGACTCCACATCACGCTGGGCCCAAGCTCTGCGCGAGATGAGTAACCGTATGGAGGAACTGCCGGGTCCGGACGCATTCCCCATGGATCTTGGCGCACTTGTGGCCAACTTCTACGGACGTGCCGGATACGTATATCTGAATAATGGCGAGGTAGGTTCGGTGACATTCCTCGGGACAGTGTCTCCGGCTGGCGGTAACCTTAAGGAACCTGTCACTGAGAACACCAAGAAGGTGGCACGTTGTTTCTACGCTCTGGAACAGGATCGCGCCGACAAGAAACGCTATCCTGCCGTGAACCCGATAGACTCATATTCCAAGTACCTTGAGTACCCAGAGTTTGCCGAGTATATCAAGGGTCATATCAACGATGAGTGGATACCCAAGATCCTTCGTCTGAAGAACCGCATGCAGCGAGGTAAGGAAATCGCCGAGCAGATAAACATCCTTGGCGACGACGGCGTACCGGTGGAGTATCACATTACTTTCTGGAAGTCCGAAATCATAGACTTCGTCATACTTCAACAGGATGCGTTCGATGAGGTGGATGCCGTTACCCCGCTGGAACGCCAGGAGGAGATTCTGAATCTCGTTACGGCTATCTGTGACAAGGATGACTACAAGTTCGACAGTTTCTCTGACGTGATAGACTATTTCAAGAAGATGATCAACCTGTGCAAGCAGATGAACTACTCCGAATACAAGAGCGAGCAGTACTACGACTTCAAGAAGCAGGTGGAAGCAATGTTATAATATAAAAAAGGTATGGCAACAGCATTTCAGAAAGTATACACGAAGATAAACCAGATAACCAAGGCCACCTGTTCGCTCAAGGCGAAAGGAGCGGGCTATGATGAACTGGCAGTCATCAATGGCCGCTTGGCTCAGGTGGTGAAGATAGTGGGGGACGACGTAACGTTGCAGGTGTTCGAAGGTACAGGCGGCATTCCCACCAACGCCGAAGTGACGTTTCTTGGCAAGGCTCCCTCGCTGAAGGTCAGCGATGAACTTGCAGGGCGTTTCTTCAATGCCTACGGATATCCCATAGACGGCGGCCCGGAGATAGAAGGGCGCGAGGTGGAAATCGGCGGCCCGTCCGTCAATCCCGTGCGCCGCAGACAGCCAAGCGAACTTATCGCTACAGGCATAGCCGGCATCGACCTCAACAATACCCTCGTCTCCGGCCAGAAGATTCCGTTCTTTGCGGATCCGGACCAGCCATTTAATGAGGTTATGGCCATGGTGGCCATGCGTGCCAAGGCAGACAAGATCATCCTGGGCGGCATGGGTATGACCAACGATGACTATTATTTCTTCCGCAACACGTTCTCCAATGCAGGTGCACTGGACAGAATCGTTTCTTTCATCAACACTACCGAGGATCCTGCGGTGGAGCGTCTGCTGATTCCAGACATGGCATTGGCGGCAGCCGAGTATTTCGCCGTGGAGAAGCACGAGACAGTCCTTGTCCTTCTCACCGACATGACATCATACGCCGACTCTCTTGCCATTGTGAGCAACCGCATGGATCAGATTCCCTCCAAGGACTCCATGCCCGGTTCGCTGTATTCCGACCTGGCCAAGATATACGAGAAAGCTGTTCAGTTTCCGGACAGTGCAGGCGGCGGTTCAATCACTATCATTGCCGTGACCACGCTCAGTGGTGGCGACATTACCCATGCTGTGCCTGACAATACCGGTTACATTACCGAGGGACAGCTCTATCTGCGCCGCGACAGCGATATAGGCAAGGTGGTTGTAGACCCGTTCCGTTCACTGTCACGTCTGAAACAGCTTGTTGCAGGAAAGAAGACGAGAAAGGATCATTCTCAGGTTATGAACGCCGCTATCCGCCTTTATGCCGATGCTGCCAACGCTAAGACCAAGCTGGAGAACGGTTTCGACCTCACTGACTACGACAACCGCTGTCTCAGTTTCGCCAAGGATTATGCCGCTCAGCTACTGGCCATAGACGTGAACCTGAACACCGAGGAGATGCTGGATGTGGCGTGGTCACTCTTCCGCAAATACTTCAAACTGGAGGAGATCAACATAAAGAAAGAGTTTACCGACCAGTATTGGACTAACGTACAATAGTATTTGTGTTGTAAAGTGTCATATTATGGCAATTAAATACCAGTTTAACAAAACGTCGCTACAGGCACTGGACAAGAACCTAAAGATGCGTCAGCGCGCCTTGCCTATCATCAAAAGCAAGGAGACGGCGCTGCGTCTTGAGGTGAAAAAGTGCAAGGTGGATGCAGAACTGCTGGAAGAGAAGCTGCAAAGGCAGATCGCTGGCTACGAGTCCATGTATGCCCTTTGGGGAGAATTTGATGCCTCACTGGTGTCGCTCAAGGATGTGCAGCTCGGTTCCCGCAAGATTGCCGGTGTCCTTGTGCCCGTGCTTAACAATATCAGTCTTGAAGTAAAGCCTTTCGGTCTCTTTTCTGCCCCCAAGTGGTATTTCGACGGAATAACACTGTTGCAGGGGTTGGCCAAGACAGCCGTGGAGCGTGAGTTTGTACTTGCCAAGCTGGATTTGCTGGAACATGCGCGAAGGAAGACGACGCAGAAGGTGAATCTGTTTGAAAAGGTACAGATTCCGGGATTTCAGGAGGCCATACGCAAGATTAAACGTTTCATGGAAGACGAGGAGAATCTGTCCAAGTCCAGCCAGAAGATTCTGAAGAGCCTTCAGGCAAAGCGTGCCGGAGCTATGCAAGTGGAATCGTCAGTATCAGGAGAGGAGGCCGAGGCTTATGATTGACAAGATGAAGAAGTTTACCTTTTTGGTAACAGACAACGAATACGAAGGCTTCATAGAGGCTATACGCGATCTTGGTGTAGTCCATGTGACGCAGTTGCAGCAAGGAGCCACCAGCCCAGAGTTGCAGGAAGCTGTCTCTCTGGAACAACGCTATCGTGCGGTTCTGGATTTCATGGACGTCATAGATAAACTTTATGTTCTGAACTCCGCCACACCTGCTTCTGAGGCACTGTCTCCGGAGGAGATGTTGCAGAGAGTCGAGGCACTTCGCAGCAAGGAAAACGCCCTGCTGCATGAGGAAGACGAATTGGAACGGGAACTGTCTGTTCTGGAACCGTGGGGCGACTTCGACCCGGAATTGCTAGACCGCCTGAGTGCATCTGCCGGCATGGAGATTCATTTCTTCCGTTGCTCCTCCAAGTCTTTCAGGAAGGAGTGGAGCAGCGACCTCTTTGCTATCCCTGTCAGCGAAGCGCGCAAGATGACCTATTTCGTGACTTTCTCCGACGGGGCACCTGACATCCAGGCCGAGCACATCACTCTGCCGGGCAAGTCATATAGCGACGTGCGGAATCAGGTTGACGATGTTCACCGTAAGATTTACGCAGTGCGTCAGGAGATGCTGGCGATAAACGCCACCTGGCGTGCTGTCCTGGAAGAGGGACTTCTGGAGGCAAGGAATGATATTTCCCTGAACCGTGTACACCTCAGCAGCGAGCGTACATGCGGCGATGTGTTGCGTCTCATTCTGGGCTGGGTGCGTGCCGATGCAACAGATGCCCTGGTAGAGTATCTGGATCGTGAGCACATCTTCTACGAAATGGAGGATCCGGCATTCGAGGACGAGGTACCGATACACATCACCAACGGACGTTTCTCGCGCCTGTTCGAGCCTATCCTGAAGATGTACTCGTTGCCTAACTACAGGGACTTGGACCCCACCACATTCTTCGCCCCTTTCTTCATGCTCTTCTTCGGGCTGTGCATGGGTGATGCCGGTTATGGCCTGCTTATATTCCTGATAAGTGTTGCCATAGTCCTGAAGGGAAACGGCGATATGCGCGACTACGGACGACTGGGCATATTGCTCGGAGCCTCCACCGTAGTGTGCGGTCTGGCCACTGGCACATTCTTCGGCATTGACCTCGGTCAGCAGGATTGGAGTTTCGTGCAGCCGTTCAAACCGTATTTTCTCAACGACAACGGCGTAGGCCCCATCTTCGGGTACAGTCCCATGATGGTGTTGTCTGTTATCATAGGCATGGTGCAGATACTCCTTGGCATGGTGCTCAAAGGCTGCAAGGCCATCAGCAACTACGGCTGGCCTTATGGCGTAGGCACATTCTCATGGGTGGTGGTATTGCTTGTGGCCATTGCCATGTACGGTCTGCCGGCCTGTGGTGTCGTGTTGCCTAGGTGGGGCAGTAACATTCTCACCGGTATAGCATGTATCGGGGGCATAGGCATATTCCTGTACAATAGTCCTGCAGCCTACAAGCGTCCCGCTCTTGGTCTGCTGAGCAACATAGGCGGAGGCGTGTGGGAGACATACGGTATGGCTACCGGTCTGCTTGGCGATTTGCTCAGCTACATCCGTTTGTTTGCATTAGGCCTTACTGGCGGTGTACTGGCCGGAGTGTTCAACTCTCTTGCCTTGGACATGGGTGGTGATATGATTCTGCCCGTGCGCATCCTGTTCATGCTGACGGTGTTGCTTCTCGGACATGGCATCACGTTTGCTCTCAGTATGATCAGTGCCTTTGTACACCCGATACGTCTGACATTCGTCGAGTTCTTCAAAAATGCAGATTTCTCTGGTGGCGGCAAGGAATATTCGCCGTTCCGCCGTATCAGGTAAATAAAACGCTAACAATTAACAAATCAATAAAACAACAAAAAAAAACTTATGGAAATTCTATTGGCTTATTTGGGCATAGCCCTATGTGTTGCCCTGTCCGGTATCGGCAGTGCTTTTGGTGTAACCATCTGCGGTAACGCTGCAATCGGCGCATTCAAGAAGAATCCCGGAGCGAGCGGCTCCTATCTGGGTCTTGCTGCCTTGCCATCATCCCAAGGTCTGTATGGCTTCATCGGCTTCTTCATGTTGAAAGGTATGGTAGTCGAGAGCATAGACATGCTTACAGCTTGTGCCATCTTCGGTGTCGGTTTCGCCTGTGGTCTTGTGTGTCTTTTCTCTGCCATCCGCCAGGCCAAAGTGTGTGCCAACGGTATCAGCGCCATCGGTGGCGGCCACAATGCTTTCGGCACAACCATGATTCTGGCTGTGTTCCCGGAACTTTACGCTATCTTAGGTCTGCTTGTTCTGATACTGACAGCACAGAGTCTGTAATAGCGGGCGATACTCTGTTTTTTACAGCGAAAGACGGGAGGTGTGATATACTGTATCACCTCCCGTCTTTCTGTATGCCTCCCCATTCCTGCATAGCCCGTCTTGTCTTTCTGACCGCGAAGCATTGGTTGCCAAGCCGATACTCACAAAAATAATTCGAAATAATTTGTGATTATCAAATAAAAAGCATACATTTACGACGGAAATCCTTGTAAAATGTGGCTATTATTTAAGAAATACCTGTCTTTATGAACCTGAAGAGGGTTCTGATGAGGGTTCCGGTTCTGACACAGTATCAACAAATAAACATGACTGTCATACGTGTTTAACGTATTAAATCTCATTTACAAAAACTGCTTTAAAGAATGTATACGACTTCAATCCAAAATATAAAAGCACTCTTTGCACTTGCTGCGCTATTCCTGTTGCCGCTGCATTGCATGGCCCAGTCCAAGGATGAAAGGAAATCCAAGTATGACACTAAGGTGATGAAGGAGGTAAGGGTAAATGGCAAGCGTCAGTTGATGACAGTCATAAAGGATACCGTAGTGTTTGACACACAGGCTCTGGGCATGTCGGACAATACGATGCTGGGGGATATGATGCGCCTGCTGCCGGGAATAGAAATCAGCGATGACGGCAAAATACTTTTCAACGGGAAGGAGGTGAAGAGGCTCAGACTGAACGGACGTGATTTCTTCAGGCAAAGCAAAAAAGTGATGTTGGAGAACCTTACTTCTCTGGTGGTAGACAAGATAAAGGTATATAATGAAAGTCCCGAGTATGCCTATCTTTACAGTAAAATCAAGTCCAAAGTGCAGAACGGAGAACTGACCATAGATGTCATACTGAAGAAAGAGTATCGTGTAGGGCTGTTTGGCCATGCCAGTGCCGCAGGCGGACATTCGTATGACAGAACAGACAAGGGTGTGTATGACGCGAATCTGTTCGGTGTGGCGACAACAGGGAAATCCACTGTCGGCGGATTCGCTAACGGCAACAATCAGAACAGGGGTGTTTCCATGCTAAAGACAAGCATGTTCAACAAAATGGGCAACGATAAGGGACAGGCAGCATCGCAATCGTTAGGGCTGAACTTCACTCACAAGGACGGGAAACGCAACCTGAACTTTAATTCCACCGTCCAGATGGAACATGGCGATGCACTGTTACGCCTATATGAAGAGGAGTTCAACTCGCAATCCTTCGACAGGTGGCGCACCAATAGCGAAAAAGATTCCAGGAACAACAAATGGAACGTCAGATGGAATCACGAACAGTCGTTCAAGTGGAAAAGTGCTTATTTTGACTTGAAACCGGAGATTGAATATACCCGCAACAGGGATATGGATTTATGGGGGGATAAGCAATATATGCAGTTGACGTCAGTTGATACCGGTGAAGACATATATTTATTGAAATACAGCAGAAATCAGGACACAAGGAGGAATGCCTCCATATTCCGATTGTACAATAAAAGCAACGGCCATTTTGTCTTGCCGTTCCACAAGTTCCCTTTTGCTGTGGAATGGGAGATAAAATACAAGAATACCTCGAAAGACGAGACCACAGAGGATACGTATTCCCGTACCGCAGAACTACGCAAGGACATTCTGCCGTCATCCGCATTTGAGAACAGGGTAAAGCTGACGAATACCATAATAGACAATAAGGGCAAGCGTGCTTCCTATTCCATAGACCTGTATTATTGTCATACCTACAACAAGGAAACGGGTGAGCGTGAACGCTACATAGACGATAGCCGGGAAACTGGTGTCGGCATTGTTGCGGAAGGTATGGAGGACTGGCATATAGACCGTGACAACAGCTTCCATACCACTCAGCATAGCCATCTGCACGATTTGGGCATGACGCTGAATCTGACGGAAAGTCAAGGCTGGCGCATGAATGCAAGCCTGAGCGGGCAGTACTCCCACCGCAGCATTCATGACATGCGCGGGAACGAAGAGAACAGCCGGTCTTTGGGCGACTTCTCTGCCGGAGGCTATTTATCATTGCAGAAGAAGAGTTTCAATCTTTCCTATCTGTACAAGGAGATTCGTCCGGACATGCTCAAGATGCTTCCTGTGCGCGATGCAGGAAACCGTTTCACACAATATCTGGGGAATCCTGACCTGCGGAATACCCAAGAGCATAGGATGAATCTGGACTATAGCAAAAACATACAGGTGCGGCAGCAGTCGCTAAGCGTTGGAGCGGTATTCAAAATATGGTCCGATGCCGTAACATCGGCACAAAGCGTAGATACAGAAACCGGCATCATCACGAAGATGCCGGTAAATATGCCAGGTAACTGGAATGCAACGGCATACGCTTCCTATGGATGCAGGCTGGACAAGGATGGGAAACTGCGATTCAATGCCTCGCTGAACTTTAACTCCGATCACAGCGTGCGTTTGGCTTTCGACAATGACATGCGTGACAATGTACGTTCTGCGGTAGACAATTTCACTATGAACGGGCGTATAAGGCTGATATATGGCGGCATCAAGAAACTTAACATTGTTTCCAGTGCTGATGTTGGCCACCGTATACAAAACAATCACATGTGGAACTCGCATTCGGGCTGGACAGACCATTCCTATGGCATAAACCTGAACTACACTCCGCGCAGGAATGTCAGTGTGAGCACTGATGTTATGGCGTGTGTGCATTCCGGGTATAATGACATGAGCCTGAACTACACGGAGTGGGTATGGAATGCTTCGGCATCCTATTCATTCGGCAAGAAGAAGGCATGGTCACTGGCCGCTTCTGCCTATGACATACTGCACCAGATTCGAAACCGGCGTCAGGAAGTGTATGAGCAGGGATATAAGATAACGCGATACAACACGCTCTGTTCCTATGCGACACTGAGCATGACATATTCGTTTAATCGGAATCCGGGGAAGAAATAGGCAGATTAAGAACAGCTTGCCAGACCAAGTTTTCGTTATAGGCTCCGTTTTCGGCCTGTAGGATCAAAATTAGACAAGGATTGCTGCATATCGGTCCATCATGAGCCGATATGCAGCAAAAAAACAAGTATCTTTGAGCCGATAAGGCAAAGGTATGACTCCATACACCGAAATATTACAATAGCTCCACTACAAAACAGAGAGCAGGCCGGTGATGCATCTTTCCTTTTTGTAGTTTTTGTTTGTGTTTTCTACAGATTTATGCTAACTTTGTAGCGAAATAGGCGGCATGGCATCTGCTGCATGCCGACATGAGACAATAATACAAACATATATGGAAAAGCAATTCAAAAGAACCACTGTCACCTCGGCTCTGCCGTATGCCAACGGGCCGGTTCATATAGGTCATCTGGCCGGAGTGTACGTTCCGGCGGACATCTATGTCAGGTATCTCAGACTGAAGAAGCGCGATGTTATCTTCATCGGGGGTAGCGACGAGCACGGCGTGCCTGTCACCATCCGTGCCCGCAAGGAAGGCATCAGCGTGCAGGAGGTGGTAGACCGCTATCACGGAATCATCAAGGACTCCTTCGAGAAGTTCGGCATTTCTTTCGACATATATTCCCGCACCAGCGGCTCCATACACCACAGTTTCGCCTCCGACTTTTTCAGGAAACTATATGAGGAAGGCAAGTTCGTGGAGAAGGTCACCGAACAGTTCTTCGATGAGGCCACCGGCCGTTTCCTCACCGACCGCAATATCCGCGGCGAGTGTCCGCGCTGCCATGCCGCAGATGCCTACGGAGACCAGTGCGAGAAGTGCGGTGCCACGCTGTCGCCCGAGGAACTCATAAACCCCTACAATGCAGAGACCGGCAATCCGCTGGTGCAGAAAGAGACCAAGCACTGGTATTTGCCTCTGGACAAGGATCAGAAGTGGCTGGAGAAGTGGATTCTGGAGGAGCACCGTGAATGGCGTCCCAACGTCTACGGACAGTGCAAGAGCTGGCTGGACGGCGGTCTGCACCCGCGTGCCGTCACCCGCGACCTTGACTGGGGTATTCCCGTCCCTGTGGAGGGTGCTGACGGCAAAGTCCTGTACGTTTGGTTCGATGCCCCAATAGGCTATATCAGCAATACCAAGGAACTCTGTGACACCCATCCCGAACTGGGAAGTTGGGAAACATGGTGGAAAGACCCCGAGACGCGCCTTGTGCATTTCATCGGCAAGGACAACATCGTCTTCCACTGCATTGTCTTCCCGGCCATGCTCAGGGCACATGGCGAATACATCCTGCCGGACAATGTGCCGTCCAATGAGTTCCTCAATCTGGAGGGCAACAAGATTTCCACCAGCAAGAACTATGCCGTATGGCTCAACGAATATCTTGTCGACATGCCTGGACGTCAGGACGAACTGCGCTATGTCCTCACTGCCAATGCACCTGAAACCAAGGACAACGACTTCACCTGGGCTGACTATCAGGCACGTTGCAACAACGAGCTTGTGGCCGTGTACGGCAATTTCGTCAACCGTGCGCTGCAACTGACGCAGAAGTACTATGACGGCATCGTGCCGGCCTGCGGTATCCTTACCGACTACGACCGTGAGACTTTGGCCGAGTTCCGCGGCGTCAAGGAGAAGCTGGAGGCTCTGCTTGAGAACTTCCGTTTCCGCGACGCTCAGAAGGAAGCCATGAACCTGGCACGTATCGGCAACAAGTACATCGCAGACTGTGAGCCTTGGAAGGTTGTCAAGACAGACCCGGAGCGTGTCAAGACCGTCATAAACATATCTTTGCAACTCACGGCGAACCTCGCCATAGCTTTCGAACCGTTCCTGCCCTTCAGCAGCAAGCGTCTCCGCGACATGCTTGCCATGGACACATTCTCGTGGGAGGATCTCGGCAGCACGTCGCTCATGCAGGAGGGACGCTGTCTGCCGAAGCCCGAACTGCTCTTCACCAAGATCGAGGACGAGGCTATCGCTGCAC
>CAMWRK010000052.1 GCA_947176655.1 uncultured Prevotellaceae bacterium
TCGCGCTTAAGACCACGGTCTTTCGACCCGAAGACCGCGATGTCTTTTTTGGGGGTATGCGAGATGTTTGGCGCAGGAAGACATAACGCACGATTCTGTGTCTGCACGGTATATTTGGGTATTGTGTCAATGTTTTGTAATACAGTAGGATACGGACAGAGTGTGGTGGCTGGCTGGAGACGCACTGGGCATTGGAGCCCTACATAGTCCGCCATATCTTTTCCTGTTCTGCACACAACGCCGAGTTTCTGCACTGAGGACATAGACCATATCCTGCCGGTCACGGCGCTGATGTGTAATAATTTTTCAGCCGAAATGTTTTGTCAACAGGACTTGGATGCTATTCCCTCTGCTTTTCTACTATGTCCGAATAATGGCATTGACGGCAGAGCCTCGTGATGTCATTACAGACCAAGTGCTGTTGGGTTTTTATAGCTCATTCAGTATTCGTCTGTTGGCCTCGTCTACAAGACTGCTCTGTATGGCGGTCAGGTAGATGCGGGTGGTTGCCTCGTTGTCGTGTCCCATGGCCTCGCTTATGACATTAAGAGGCACGTGCCTAGCATTGGCAATGCTTGCCCAGCTGTGGCGGCTGACATAGGTGGTCAAGGGGACTGGTATTTTGGCAAGTTTGGCAATCTGTTTCAGCTTGCGGTTGATGAAGAGTATTTTCCTGAGATACTGGCTGCGTTCCGTGGTGTCAGGAGCGTTTATGATGGGTAGCAGGTACTGGGTGGGATTCTCCGGATATTTGTCGATGATGCCCTGCATGGACGGCTCCCAGCGGATGGTGAGCCGCTGGCCGGTCTTTTTCCGGACGTAAGTGATGTAGCCGTCGGAAAGGTCCTGCTTGCGAAGATAGGCCATGTCTATGAACGACATGCCGCGCATGTAGAAGGAGAAGAGGAACATGTCGCGGGCGTAGTCCAGGTCTGGACGACCGGACAGATTCAGTGCCATGATGTTCCTTATGTTACGGAGTGTAATTGCTCGTTTGGCGGTCTTGTCCACTCCTGTATATACGTGTCGGAAAGGAAATGTCTGCATGGCAAGGCCTTCTTCTACGGCACGGTTGTAGATGCAGCGGAGAATGCGCATGTAGAAGGATGTCGTGTTGCGGCTCAGTCCGTTGGCACGCATGTAGCCTTCGTACTGTTCCACTAGGTCGGCATTGAGGCTGTCGAAATACAAGTCGTCATTGCCGAGGAATTTCATGAAACTGTTCAGTGCCTGACGGTAGGTCTCGCCCGTCCGTATTCTGCCTGTCGCCTTTATCCGCTCGGACTGCCGTTTCATGTATTCGAAGACGGAGACTTCGGATGGCGAAGCGTCACAACAGTCCTGAGGTGCGTTGCTTTGTTGCATGATATAAATAAGTATCTGTTATAAATTAATTGATGTGTCTCCATTAATTTATAACAGATACTTTCAGGTTGTTCTTCCGTAAAGCTATTAAGCCGGTAAATAAAGGTATATAGCAGCAAGAAGTTGCATTGATGCCATGAGCGGAACGCCATAACGGAATTTCATGTGCCGTGTCTTGTGGTGCCAAACTTTCATGCCTGCCCACGCACCGATGCCTCCGCCTATGAATGTCATGAGCAGGAGACTTTTCTCGGATATACGCCATTTCCCCTTTTTCGCCTTGTATTTGTCAATGCCATATAGTACAAATGTTACGATGCTGATGGCAGTCAGATAGTATATCATTGCTTTTTTGTTGCTGGACAGGAACCGAAGTACAAAGATATGCTGTTTGGACGAGAAAACATTATGATGGAGCGAGATTTTACCTAATTGCGTACGACAAAGGCATAGGTGTTTTACGGCTAAACAGATTACCGGCGTCCGATAACAACAAATAAGGTGGCAGCCCCCGAAGGGGCACCACCTTATTAAATAATAATGTAGGGGAGAGGCGACGTTTAGTCCTCCTTGCCCAACAGAATCTTCATCATCTGCACAGCGGAATATGCCACCGGTGTGCCGGGGCCGAAGATAGCCGCAACACCGGCCTGGTACAGGAAATCGTAGTCCGGAGCCGGTATCACACCGCCGGCAATGACCATGATGTCATCACGTCCAAGCTTCTTGAGTTCCTCTATAATCTGCGGAACGAGGGTCTTGTGGCCGGCGGCCAGAGAGCTGACACCCACGATATTCACGTCGTTCTCCACAGCCTGACGGGCACTCTCGGCAGGAGTCTGGAACAAGGGACCCATGTCCACATCGTAACCGCAGTCGGCATAGCCCGTAGCACATACCTTGGCACCACGGTCATGTCCGTCCTGACCCATCTTCGCAATCATTATACGGGGACGACGACCGTTGAGTTTTGCAAACTCCTCGGTCAATGCGCATGCCTCGTGGAAGAGTGCATCGCTCTTGCTTTCTGATGAATACACGTTGCTGATAGTTCTGATTACCGCTTTATAACGCCCTACGACAGCCTCGCAGGCATCTGATATTTCACCCAAGGTGGCACGGTGTCCGGCTGCACGCACGGCAAGGTCAAGAAGGTTGTCCTCGCTCTTCTTGCCGTCCTGGAATTCCTGGACGCAGCGTGTTATTGCTTCCAGATCTGCCTTGACCTGAGCCTCGTCGCGGGCTGCCTTCAGTTCCTTCAGGGCTGCCTCCTGCTGCAGACGCACGGCGGTGTTGTCGATCTCCAGGATGTCGATGGGATCCTCGTGGTCAAGACGATACTTGTTGACACCCACGATGGTCTGCGTACCACAGTCGATACGTGCCTGGGTGCGTGCGGCAGCCTCCTCGATACGCATCTTCGGCAAGCCGGTCTCTATGGCCTTGGCCATGCCTCCGAGTTTCTCGATTTCCTGTATATGAGCCCATGCCTTGGTGTAGAGTTCCTGGGTAAGTTTCTCCACATAGTATGAACCTGCCCACGGGTCGATGTGCTTGCACACCTGTGTCTCGTTCTGTATATATATCTGGGTGTTACGTGCTATACGCGCCGAGAAGTCGGTGGGAAGGGCGATAGCCTCGTCCAGGGCATTGGTGTGCAGTGACTGGGTATGACCCAGTACAGCGGCCATTGCCTCTATGCAGGTACGCCCCACATTGTTGAACGGGTCCTGTTCCGTCAGCGACCAGCCAGATGTCTGTGAGTGAGTACGCAGAGCCATGGACTTGGGGTTCTTGGCGCCGAAACTCTTTACAATCTTGGCCCACAGCAGACGGCCTGCACGCATCTTGGCAATCTCCATGAAGTGGTTTACACCTATAGCCCAGAAGAAACTGAGACGGGGAGCGAAGGCATCCACATCTATACCGGCATTGATACCGGCGCGGAGGTAGTCCATGCCGTCGGCCAGAGTGTAAGCCAGCTCGATGTCGGCTGTGGCACCGGCCTCCTGCATGTGATAACCTGATATGGATATGCTGTTGAACTTGGGCATCTTCTGCGATGTGAACTCGAAGATGTCGGCAATGATCTTCATGGAGAATGAAGGAGGATAGATGTAGGTGTTGCGCACCATGAACTCCTTCAGAATGTCGTTCTGTATGGTACCTGCCATCTCCTCAAGTTGTGCACCCTGTTCCAGACCGGCATTGATATAGAATGCCAGTACAGGCAGCACGGCACCGTTCATGGTCATGGAGACGGACATCTTGTTCAGGGGAATACCGGCAAACAGTGTCTTCATGTTCTCCAGAGAGCAAATGCTGACACCGGCCTTGCCGACATCGCCTACAACACGTTCGTTGTCGGGGTCGTAGCCACGGTGCGTGGGAAGGTCGAATGCAACGGAAAGACCTTTCTGGCCTGAGGCCAGGTTACGGCGATAGAAAGCATTGGACTCTTCGGCTGTGGAGAATCCGGCATACTGACGGATGGTCCACGGGCGGAACGGGTACATCATGCTATAGGGGCCGCGAAGGAAAGGCGGTATACCTGCAGCGAAGTCCAGGTGTTCCATACCTTCGAGGTCTTCTTTAGTATATACGGGCTGAATATCTATCTGCTCGGCGGTCTTCCAGTTGGCGGTTATGCCGTTTTCCTTTTGCCACTGCAGGCCGTCCTTTGCCTCAATACCGGCAAAGATGTCTATATTGTTAAATGATTTGCGTGCCATAAGATTAGATGCCAAGTTTTGCGTTATACTCCTTGAGGGTCTTCAACTGATCCACACGGACATGAATGAAGTTCTCTATGCCGGCCTTCTGCAGTTCTTCGGTGCATGCCGGGGCACCGGCAACGACAAACATGGCGCGACCGTCCAGATAGCGGAACGCCGGTATCGCATACTCTGCGTACTCGTCATCGCTGGAACAGATGACCACAATGTCGGCACCTGCGGCTACTGCTGCGTCTACACCTTCCTCGACAGTCTTGAATCCGAGATTGTCAACCACCTTGTAACCGGCGGCGGCAAGGAAGTTGCATGAGAACTGGGCTCGTGCCTGACGCATGGCCAGATTGCCGATGGTAAGCATAAAGGCCACTGGCACCTTCTCAGCTTTCTCCGTAGTCAGGCGCAATGTCTCGAATTCGCTGGCCAGACGACTTGTGGCAATGCTGTCGATGGCTGGTTTCTCGGTGCAGCCGCACTGGTTCTTGCAGCAGCATGTCACAGGTTCCTTGCCCTCGCTCTTCTCCGTGAAGTTGGGGAACTGGTTTGTTCCCAGAAGGAACTCCTTGCGCTTGCCTGCATCGGCGTGACGCTTGGCATTTGTCTCATTTATGACGGCCTGTACGGTACCGGCCTTGACTGCAGCGAGGAAACCGCCCTGCTCTTCTATGGAAAGGAACAGTTTCCATGCCTGTTCGCTGAGAGACTTGGTCAGCTGCTCCACAAAATAAGAGCCGCCGGCAACATCCACCATACGGTCGAAGTGGCACTCGTCCTTCAGCAACAGTTGCTGGTTGCGTGCTATGCGCTCGGCAAAATCCGTCGGAGTCTCGTAGGGAGCATCGAAAGGCACTACCACCATGCTCTCCACACCGCCAAGAGCGGCACTCATGGCCTCGGTCTGGGAACGCAGCATGTTCACATAGCTGTCGAATACCGTCTGGTTGTAGGTTGTCGTATACGCACAGATGTGCATCTTGGCTGCTTCCTTGTCATCGGTGTACTGGCCTACGATATGAGCCCACAGCATGCGTGCCGCACGCAACTTGGCTATTTCCATGAAGTATACGCCGTTGATGCCAAGGTTGAACTTGATGCTCTGCGCTGCCAGTCCGGCAGGCACGCCGGCCTCTGTCAGCTGAGACATGTACTCGTTGCCCCATGCCAAAGCGTAACCCAGATCCTGATAGCTGTATGCACCTGCGTCCGTCAGCTTGTAGGCGTTCACAGCTACGGCACGGAAAGCAGGATATGCGGCAAACATCTCCACGAGAGTCTTGGCCACGGCAATCATCTTCTCCGTATCCTTGCCCTTCATCAGCATTTTCTCCAGCGGGTCGAAGCTGATGCTGCCTTCCAGACGTGCCTTGTCATATCCCTTGGCCTCGAAATACGCCACGAGTATTTCTGCAAGTTCCACGCTATGGCACTGGCATGTGCGGAAATTCAGCTCCACACAATCGGCCTGTATGCCGTTGAGGAGAGTCTCCACATATTCTTTGCTTACCTTCTCACCGGGTATTATGAAGCCAAGCGCATCCACGCCGCGGTTCATAATGTCCAGTGCCTTGGCATTTGCCTCTCCGGCACAGTCGCCGCACTTGATGTCCTGACGCACATGCCAGGCATTGTCTGCGGTCTTGTTGCCACGCACATAAGGATACTGGCCGGGCAAAGCGTTCACCGTAGCCAGGTTTGCCACATCTTCCTTACGGTAGAAGGGCTCCATGGAGAAACCCTCGTTGGTTCTCCACACCATTTTTTTCTGATAGTCCGCACCCTTGAGGTCAGCCTCAATTTTTTCACGCCATTCTGCGGCTGAGGGAGCAGTGAAATCAGAGAAAAGTCTTTCTTTACTATCTGCCATGTTTAATAAAATTATGTATAGAGTGTCTCTGTTTATTCCGAACAAAATTACGCATTTTTGACTGGCTGACAAAATTTAATCCGACAAAAGTAGGCGTGATAGCAGGAATTTAAGTACTTTTGCACGTCATTAATAGTACAGCGCGTTAAGATTTTACCTATGGATTGGTTTAATTCGCTCATCACGACGCCCGACAACATCGGACACATAGTGATGCTCTACGCCGGTGTCATAAGCGTAGGATTGGCCTTGGGCCGTATCAAGATTTTCGGTATTTCACTTGGAGTTACTTTTGTCCTCTTCGCAGGCATTCTGGCCGGACATATCGGACTGACTGGAACAACCTCCACTCTGACTTTCGTACAGGACTTCGGACTTATCCTCTTTGTCTATTGCATAGGTCTGCAGGTAGGTCCGGGATTCTTTGAGAGTTTCAAGAAAGGCGGAGTGACGATGAACATGCTGGCTGTGGGCATTATCCTGCTTAACGTCCTCTGCTGCATCGGACTGTATTATGCCGTCTTTTACAATGACGGAATACCGGCAGGTGCCAACAGCCGCAACCTGGCCATGATGGTCGGCGTGCTCTGCGGAGCTATCACCAACACACCGGGGCTTGGTGCCGCCACAGAGGCGTGCAATACCATATTCGGTGCCGATGCTCCTGTCATAGCCAATGGATATGCCTGTGCCTACCCACTGGGTGTCGTCGGCATCATCGGTGCCACAGTGCTCATACGCCTGCTGACACGTACTTCGCTGAAAAAGGAGCAGGAACAGATAGAGAACGAGATTGCTGCCAATCCGCACGTCATACCGCACCGCATGACCCTCGCTGCCACAAATCCTGCACTGGCAGGGCGCACCATATTGCAGATACGTGCATTTTTGGGGCGTGATTTCGTGTGCAGCCGCATACTGCATGACGGTCATGTAAGCATACCCAACAGGAATACTGTCATACACATAGGAGACAAGATGTTCATCAACTGTGCCCAGGATGACAGTGAGGCCATAATTGCGTTTATCGGTCCCGAAGAGAATGTCGTATGGGAAGAGCAGGATGTGCCGATGGTCAGCAAACACGTCCTTGTGACCCAGACGAACATGAACGGCAAGACCTTGGCGGAACTGCATTTCTCCAGTGTGCACGGTGTCAATGTCACACGTGTACGACGAGGCGACATGAACCTGTTTGCCGACAGCCATCTGCGTCTGCAAGTCGGCGACCGCATTGTCGTTGTCGGGCCGGAGGATGCTGTGGATCGTGTTGCCAACAAGATGGGCAATTCGGTAAAGAAGCTGGATCATCCCAATCTGACAGCTATTTTCATAGGCATCTTCATAGGCATTATCTTCGGTTCCTTCCCGTTTGTAGTTCCGGGTGTGCCGACACCTGTCAAATTAGGTCTGGCCGGCGGCCCGCTGATAGTGGCGATACTTTTGGCACGTTTCGGATACAAGGCCAAGATTGTGGCCTACACCACCACCAGTGCCAACCTCATGCTCCGCGAGATAGGTCTGGCTCTCTTCCTTGCCAGCGTAGGCATAAAGGCCGGAGCAAACTTCATGGATACCGTGGTTGAAGGCGACGGACTTACGTATGTCTGGTGCGGATTTATCATTACAGTAGTACCTATTCTCATTATGGGGCTGGTAGGCAAACTGTACTGCAAGCTGAACTATTTCACTCTGATGGGACTGATAGCCGGTGCCACTACAGACCCGCCGGCACTGGCATTTGCCAATCAGACGGCATCCAACGATGCTCCGGCTGTGGGTTACAGCACGGTCTATCCTCTGAGTATGTTCCTTAGAATCCTGACCGCGCAGCTTATTATCCTGCTGCTTTGTGTGGCATGATAGTCTGTATTGCCGAGAAGCCGTCTGTAGCCAAGGACATTGCCAAAGTGCTGGGTGCCAATCGCTCCGCCGATGGATATATGGAAGGCAACGGCTATCAGGTAACATGGACTTTCGGGCATTTGTGCGAGCTGAAGGAACCGCACGAATACAATTCTCAGTGGAAATACTGGTCTCTGGGCTCATTGCCTATGATTCCCCCGCGTTTCGGAATAAGGCTGAAACCGGACAAGGGCGTGGAACGACAGTTCCAGGTAATCTCTTCGCTGATGCAGAATGCGGAGGCGATCATAAACTGCGGCGATGCCGGGCAGGAAGGAGAACTTATACAGCGCTGGGTCATGCAACTGGCCGGTGCTAGGTGCCCTGTACAGCGTCTGTGGATTTCCTCGCTGACAGAGGAGGCCATACGCGAGGGATTCCATAATCTTAAAGACCAGTCGCACTATCAGAGCCTTTACGAGGCCGGGCTGATGCGTGCCATAGGAGACTGGACTTTGGGCATGAACGCTACGAGACTGTATACGCTGAAATATCGTAGCAACGACCGCAGCAGGGACAACAGCCAGGTTCTGAGCATAGGCCGTGTACAGACACCGACATTGGCTCTTATAGTCCGCCGTCAGCGGGAAATCGAAAATTTCGTGCCTACAACATACTGGGTGCTGACGACCATGTATCGCGACACAGTGTTCAATGTGATAATGGACGAGGATGGGAAAGAAGACGAGAAGCAGGAAGTCGCAGTGGAACAGACTAAAGCCAGAACTCCCAAAGGATTCAGCACCAAGGAAGAAGGTGAGGCTGTACTTGCCATAATAAAGGATTTGCCCTTTGTCATCCGTAAAATAGAAAAAAAGAAGGGCAAGGAAGCTCCGCCACGTTTGTTCGACCTGACATCACTGCAAGTGGAATGTAACAGGAAGTTCGGCTTTTCCGCTGACCAGACCTTACAGCTGGTGCAGAGCCTTTACGAGAAGAAGGTGTCAACGTATCCGCGTGTAGATACCACATTTTTGCCTGATGATGTCTATCCAAAGTGCGGCCAGATTATGAACGGCCTCCAGGAGTACTTCCCGCTGATGGAGAGAATCAAGGGACAGAAGCTCAGGAAAGACAGGAAGTTCTTTGACAACAGCAAGGTCACAGACCACCATGCGATCATACCCACGGGACAGGCTGCGATTGGACTGACGGAGAGTGAAAAGAAAGTCTTCGATCTGATAGCACGCCGTTTCATCGGGATTTTCTATCCGGACTGTCTTTTCGAAACAACGACAGTAACGGGCGAAGTAGGCGACATAGGCTTCCGCACTACAGGCAAGCATATCACCGACCCGGCGTGGAAGATATTGTGGACAACCTCTACGGGAAGTGCCTTGGACGGGAATGCCGCAATTCGCGAAAAAACGTCAGAGGAAAAGACCCTTCCCGAATTTGTACGTGGAGAAAGCGGCCCGCATGTGCCGGATCTGGCCGAAAAGCAGACAACTCCTCCGAAGCCATACACCGAAGCTACATTGCTGAGGGCAATGGAAACTGCCGGACGAATGGTAGAGAATGAGGAACTCAGAGATGCGCTGAAGGAAAACGGCATTGGCCGTCCTTCCACACGCGCCGCCATTATAGAGACCTTGTTCCGCCGCAGATACATACGCAAGGAACGCACATCGCTATGGGCGACACCCACCGGTGTGGAACTTATAGGCATAATACACGAGGACTTGCTGAAAAGCGCAGAACTGACAGGCATTTGGGAGCGCAAGCTGCGGCTGATTGAACAGCAAAAGTATGATGCACACATGTTTCTGGACGAGCTGAAGCAGATGGTCTCCGACATTGTCATGGAAGTGATGCGCGACAACAGCAACCGGCACATCAGCATAACCGAGGAAACTAAACAGAAGAGCAAGAAGAAATAGCGGGCTTCATGACGGGACTTTCACGTTGACGGCATGGTGCCGTTGTGTCAATAGGCTTCATTCATCGCGACAACACTCCACTCCTCCTATGGGAAGGACTGGGTCCTGCTATTAGGAGTACAGCAGTCCTTCTATTAAGAGTACAGGAGTCCTTCCGATAGGAGGACTGGAACGACATAGGGACGACGCAGACGCGACATCGTGAGGTCTTGGCTAAAGGTTTTTGTAGACTAACCTTTAGATTTATTGAGCATGCCTAAAATAAACAGTCCCTTCGGTACGTTATCTTTGATAAAGGCATCTGCAATACACACCGAAACCTGTCCCACTTGTCATGCTTTTCCGAAGGACATCCATAATATTTTCATGCGCTGCCATACTCCTGTTGCTGCTGACAGGATGTGGGGCGGATAACTATGCGAGAAAAGGAGAGGAGTATTATGCCATCGGAGAGTATTTCGATGCTGCCGAGGAATTCAAGAAGGCATATTCGCACACACCTGTCAAGGAAAAGGCCAAGCGTGGGGAAAGGGTCTTGAAGATGGCGGAGTGTTACCGGCATATCGGATACAGTGCAAAGGCCGCCGGAGCATATCGCAATGCCATAAGATACAGTATAGGAGGAACGGAGACGCTCCTGCATCTGGCGCGCATGCAGCACCGCATGGGCAAATATAACGAGGCCATACGTTATTACACCCAATACTTGGACAGTGTGCCGTCCTCTGTCGAGGCGCAGAACGGTCTGGAGGGTTGCCGCATGGCCGCTATCATGAAGAAAAAAGGCTCGCTGTACAGTATCAAGAAACTGCCTGTACTTACAAGCAGGCGTGCCGACTATGCCCCGGCCTTGTACGGCGACGAATGGGACCAGCTGTATTTCACCACCACGCGTCCACAGGCTATGGGTAACGAGTTGAGCGGTGTCACCGGTGTGAAGATGGCAGATATTTTCTTTACCCGAAAGGACGACAAAGGAAACTGGGAAAAGCCCGAAGCCGTACAGGGGGAGGTCAACTCGGAGTATGAGGATGGTGCCTGCTGCTTCACCACGGATGGCAAGACAATGTATTTCACCCGATGCACCCATGACCCCGACTATCCGCGCTATGCCGTAATCATGTCCAGCAGCCGTAGCGACGCCGCATGGAGCAAACCACAGGAGGTGAAGATTTCTGGCGATACTTTGTCTACATACGCCTATCCGGCCATATCGCCCGACGGGAAATGGCTTTATTTCTCCAGCGACATGCCTGGCGGATACGGTGGCATGGATTTGTGGAGGATAGCCATCGATGACCACGGGCTGGCGGCACCTGAAAACCTCGGCTCTGAGATAAACACCTTGGGTGACGAGGTATTCCCTTCGTTCAGACCTAACGGAGAGCTATATT
>CAMWRK010000053.1 GCA_947176655.1 uncultured Prevotellaceae bacterium
CCGTGACACTGGTGGAAAGTACTCTTCCTGAACATATCGCAGTGGCACAGGAGGTGATAGAAAAATGTCTGCCCTACAGCGGTAACAGTGTGCGCATAGGCATCAGCGGTGTGCCTGGCGCAGGCAAGAGTACCAGCATAGACGAGTTCGGCATACATGTGCTGAAGGAATACGGAGGTAAGCTGGCTGTCCTGGCCATAGACCCCAGCAGCGAACGTACCAAAGGCAGCATTCTCGGTGACAAGACCAGGATGGAGAAGTTGTCCGTACACCCGAAATCGTTCATCCGTCCAAGTCCTTCAGCAGGCTCGCTCGGCGGAGTGGCCAGAAAGACGCGAGAGACGATAATCCTATGCGAGGCGGCGGGATACGATAAGATTTTTGTGGAGACTGTGGGCGTGGGACAGAGCGAGACGGCATGTCACTCCATGGTGGACTTCTTCCTGCTGATTCAACTGGCAGGCACGGGCGATGAACTGCAAGGGATAAAGCGTGGCATAATGGAAATGGCCGACGGCATCATCATAAACAAATGCGACGGCAGCAATGTCGAGAAGTGCCAGCTGGCGGCAAGCCATTTCAGAAATGCCCTGCACCTGTTCCCGACACCCGATAGCGGATGGGCACCGGAGGTGCTGTGCTACAGCGGCTTCTATGGCATAGGCATCAAGGAGATATGGGATATGGTTTACCGCTATGTCGGTTTCGTCAAGGCCAACGGCTACTTTGAACGCCGCAGAGCCGAACAGGCAAAGTACTGGATGTACGAAAGCATAGGCGAGAGCCTGCGCGACAGTTTTTTCCGCAATCCGACGATAGACACCATGTTGCAGGCTGAAGAACGTGCCGTGCTCAATGGCGAGAAGACCTCATTCGTGGCTGCCAAGCAGCTCCTGGATACGTACTTTGCACTCCTCCATTAACCACTTTGGAGTACTTGTGGCTCCGCAGATGCCGATGGAGACGCAATTTCTCAGCCGGTCGGGATCTATCTCGCCGGCTGTATCTATCATATAGCTTCTCGGATTGACGTCGAGGCATTGCGAGAAGAGCACGCGCCCGTTGCTGCTCTTCTTGCCGCATACGAAGAAGATGACATCGTGACGTGAGGCGAATTCCTGTATGTGCGGCATACGGTTGGCCACCTGACGGCAGATGGTATCGGCATATTTGAATGTTGCGTCGGGAGAAATATGTCCACGGATGTATTCCACTATTGTGCGGAATCCTTCCAGAGATTTTGTCGTCTGGCTGTAAAGGCAGATGTCGCGGGTGAAATCCAGACGCTCCACCTCCTCCGGACTTTCTATCACTATGGCCGTTCCGTCTGTCTGTCCTACGAGACCCAGAACCTCGGCATGCCCGTTTTTGCCGAAGATGACAATCTGCTTCCGGTGTTCCGTGTCGGTAATATATTCCCTGCGTATGCGCTCCTGCAGGTGCAGGACAACCGGACAGGTAGCGTCTATTATATGTATGTCGTTTTCCTGCGCCTTGCGGTATGTGGAAGGGGGTTCGCCGTGTGCACGCAACAATACATTGGCGTCGTGCAAGGCATTGTACGTGTCATGATCTATCGTCTCCAGCCCAAGTTGCTGCAGGCGGTTGCATTCTTTTCCGTTGTGGACTATGTCGCCGAGACAGTAGAGTTTCTTCCCGTTGCTCAGTTCCTCCTCGGCCTTGCCTATGGCTCTGGTCACTCCGAAGCAGAAACCGCTTCCTTCGTCAATTTCAATAACCATTCCTGCTGTTCTGCTATGGACATGTTGCTGTTGTCGAGGACTACGGCATCGCTTGCTTGGATGAGTGGCGCTATGTCGCGGTGCGTGTCGATGTAGTCGCGTTCGCGCACGTTCCTCAGAATATCGTCGAAATCGCACTGCTCGCCATTGGCCCTCAGCTCGTCATAACGTCTTTGCGCGCGGATTCTGTCGTCGGCCTTGACGAATATCTTCAGCTCGGCATCAGGAAATACCACGGTGCCGATATCACGACCGTCCAAGATTACGCCTTTTGCCTTGCCCATCTCGCGTTGTATAGCCACCATAGCTTCGCGGACGAAACCGAGAGCCGCTATTTTGCTGACGTGTCTGCTTACCTCGAGAGTACGGATTTTGTCCTCGACGCAAACACCGTTGAGGTATGTGTCAGGACGTCCGGTCTCCGGGTTTAGCCTGAAGGAAATGTCAATGTCTCCCATGGCCTGTTCCAGACGTTCGGAGTGGATATTGCCATCGCTGTCTATCATGCCGTTAAGCATGGCATAGTAGGTGACGCTGCGGTACATCGCTCCGGTGTCGATATAGATATATCCCAACTCTTTTGCCAGGTTCTTGGCCATCGTGCTCTTGCCGCATGAAGAGTATCCGTCTATGGCTATGGTAATCATTGTGTGATAGGTATTTGTGTGTTGTTGCTTGTTGTCGGTGTGTGGACTGTCTTTTTCTCTTTGGCAAAAGCGTAGGCAACGGTAAATGACAGTGTCGGTGCTCCGGTATGGTAATTGCCGTAGGCCAGCCCGAATTTGACTCTCTTGATATTGATTCCAGCGCCGAATGTCAGACCGGCGGCGTGGGAACTGCCTCCGGCCTTCATCTCTTGTGCTCTGCGGAAATTGTATCCAAGACCAACCCATAACCTGCCTTGGTACAGGGTAAGGTCGGCACCGATATTAAGATGATTAAGGAAAATGCTGGTGCCGCTCAGGTTATTGTCTGGGGAATAATAGTAGTTTTTGTTCCAGTGGAACAGGTCGTAGAGCATCAGATGAACACGTAGCGGCAACCGGCCAATGCCTTTGCTGATGCCGAGTTGTAAATCCATTGGCAGTGATTCTCCGATGTCGCCGAAAGCACTGACCTGGCCACCGAGGTTTGCTGCTACGACTGAGAAAGAAAAGTCCTTGTCGCTGTTGAAGTAATTAAGACCGAGGTCTACGGCCAGAGCCAGGCTGGAATATCCCGCATATCCGGAATAGAGAAGTTTAGCGTTCACTCCGCCTACCCATCTGTCGCTGAGCAGGTAGCTGTATCCGCCGGCAAGGTTCATGTCCAATGCACCAGTCTTGCCGAGGATGTTTCCGGTTTCGTCCGTTTCGGTAATGCTTCCATAGCCGACGAACTGTGCCATGGCTCCCCAGGAACCTCTCTCTCCTTGTGCCTGGACATAACCTATATTTCCGGCTTTGCTTCCCTGCATGTATGTCATAAAGTTGAGACACAGAGTCTTGTCGCTTACGGAACTCATGAGAGCCGGATTCTGAAAAATGAGCGATGCATCGTCTTCTATCAGGGAGATGTTCCTGCCTCCAAGTGCCATTGCATGCGAAGATGCAGGCAGATTCAGAAAGTTGAAGATGCTGGTGCTTTCCTGTGCCTTTGCTCCGACTGTTGCAGATATTAGAATGAGTATGAGGAAATACGGAAAGAGGCTTTTGAAACCCATGACTTGTATTTTCATGTTTCAAAGATAATGCAATTTGTTTCAATATGTCAGAATGCGGATGTAAAAAAAGACCGGTTGGCTAAAAAAAATATTGTACTGTGCCTGTATATGAAAAAAATGTTCTACATTTGCCGTTGCAG
Organism: uncultured Prevotellaceae bacterium; assembly: GCA_947176655.1. Classification (GTDB taxonomy): domain Bacteria; phylum Bacteroidota; class Bacteroidia; order Bacteroidales; family Bacteroidaceae; genus Physcousia. Next base: position 3,585 of record CAMWRK010000053.1, read on the forward strand.
TTATACTAAAAAACGAAAAACGAATAAATATATGGAAGCAATCAGAACCGTTAATGATGAACTCCGTAGCCAGAAATCCACAAGTTTGCTTATCGGCTATGTCGTGGTTTTGGCAGCCATGTTCGCCGCTTTTGAGTACACTCAGCGCGATGTGGTGGTACAGGAGGAGGGAAAGATTTATGAGAGTTTTGTCATGGAAGAGGACATGATCCCCATTACTCAGCAGCAGGAAATTGTAGCTCCTCCTCCACAGGCCGCTCCCAAAGTTGCCGAGATTATCAATATCGTGGATAATGAGACGGAACTTCCCGAAGAGGAAATAGAGACCAGTGAGGAAGTGAATCAGGCAATTACCACAGTTGTCGGTACCGGTGCTCCCAGTGCTGTGGCTACGGGTCCTGTGGGTCCTGTCGTGGAGGAGACCGATGATGACCGTGTGTATGATGTAGTAGAAGAGAATGCGTCATTCCCTGGCGGTGAGAAAGCATGCTATGACTGGCTGGGCAAGAATATAAAGTATCCTCAGATTTGTCAGGAACAGGGCGTACAGGGTCGTGTAATTGTCGGCTTTGTAGTGAATCGCGACGGTTCCATAGTTGATGTCAAGATACTGCGCTCTCCGGACGAGCATTTGTCTGCCGAGGCAATGCGTGTGGTAAAGCTCATGCCTAAGTGGAAGCCTGCACGACAGGGTAATAAGACTGTGCGTTCACGGTTCACTCTCCCTGTCCTATTCCAACTTGGATAATGATTGTACACCCTATAGAGGGGGATTATAAAGCATATTTTATGTTAAGTTCAGAAGAAATTCTGGCAATGGTAAACCAAGGGCTGGCGGATATCCGATTGGAACGCCAGCCCTTCGGCCTTTACGAGCCAATACGTTATGTACTGAGTATCGGGGGTAAGCGTCTTCGTCCGGTTCTCCTGCTGATGGCCTATAATATGTATAGGGATGATGTTGTGCGTGCCATGCCGACGGCTGTTGGCATAGAAACATATCACAACTATACTTTGTTGCATGATGACGTGATGGACAGAGCCGAAGTCAGGCGGGGAAAACCCTGTGTTCATAAGGTGTGGAATGAAAACACGGCGATTCTGAGTGGCGATACCATGCTTGTTATGGCTTATCAGATGGTGGCGCAATGTCCTTCGGAATGCCTGAAACAGATTCTGGATTTGTTTACGGCAACAGCCATGGAGATAGGTGAGGGACAGCAGTATGACGTGGATTTTGAAAGACGTATGGATGTCAGTCCTGAGGAATATATCGAGATGATACGTCTCAAGACAAGTGTCCTGTTGGCTTGCGCTGTCAGAATGGGTGCTATACAAGCCGGTGCTTCTGATGAGGATTCGGAATTGTTGTACCGTTTCGGTGAGTGCATAGGTCTTGCATTCCAGCTCCAGGATGATTTGCTGGATGTATACGGGAACTTCGAGTCATTCGGAAAGAAGATAGGAGGCGACATTCTTTGTAATAAAAAGACCTACCTGTTGATAAAGGCTTTGGAGGGTGCCGGTGAAAGGCAACGTAAGGAGTTGGAGTCGTGGATAAATGCCAAGGAGTATAATCCTGAGGAGAAGATTGCCGCTGTCAGAGCTTTGTATGACGAGATAGGTGTGCGCCCCGTCTGCATGGAACTGATAAACAGCTATTTCGCGGATGCAAAGTCATTTTTGGAACAAGTGTCGCTGCCTGCGGAAAAGAAGGAGCCGTTGTGGTGCTATGCCTTGAATCTTTTGGGAAGAAATAGCTGATGATTGATACGCATAGCCATATATATGGTCATGAATATGATGATGATCGTGACGAGGTAATACGTCGCTCTCTTTGTGCCGGGGTATCAAGAATATTATTGCCTAATATAAACGAAGAGAGCATCACGCTTATGCTTGCTGTGGCTGCCTCTTATCCTAATGTATGTTACCCAATGATGGGGCTGCATCCGGAAGATGTCCGGACAGACTGGTCTGCGGTTCTTGACCGCATGGAACGGCAGTTTGACGGCATGATTGCAGTAGGTGAGGTCGGACTTGATTTTTATTGGGACACAACGTACAGGAAAGAGCAGCTTGATGCGTTTGAACGTCAGATATGTTGGGCTAAAGACAGAGACCTGCCGTTGGTCATACACATGAGAAAGGCGGAACCGGAGTTGCTCGATGCCATGGAACGCCATAAGGCTGATGGGCTGAGAGGTGTGTTCCATTGCTTCAGCGGTAGTCGCGAGACAGCCGCCAGATTGCTGAGATACGATGGTTTCGCCTTAGGCATAGGAGGTGTGCTTACATTCAAGAATAGTCATCTGGCCGATACGTTGCGCAGTGTCCCGCTTGACAGACTTGTGCTTGAGACGGACTCTCCGTATCTGGCTCCGGTTCCATATCGGGGACAACGGAACGAACCGGCATACGTGGTTTGTGTGGCCGATTCTTTAAGCTATATATATAATGTGTCGGTAGAGGAAGTCTGCCGCGTGACCGATTCGGCGGTTACACGTGTGTTCGGGAATATATAATGCTGGATTTAATTGAAAATAGCGTAAAAACATTATAAGAGTGTAACTTTTTTAAGAAATAGTTATGCCAAGTCCATTAAAAATTATATTTTTGTAATCGCAAAGTCGTTTGGAGAGATGCTCGAGTGGCTGAAGAGGCACGCCTGGAAAGCGTGTATACGTCAAAAGCGTATCACGGGTTCGAATCCCGTTCTCTCCGCTTTATAATAAGTATAATCATAATTAAACCTAAAAATTACCAAAACAATGAAAAAGTTATTTGCTATTGTTGCGATGGTTGCTGCATGCTCTTTCGCTTCAACTTCATCTGTAATGGCTCAGGAAGATGTCAATACGGTAGATACCGCTGCTGTTGACAATGCAGAAGCTAATGAAGAAATTTCAGAGGACGAGGCTATTGTGGCAGCTGAAGCAGAACTCGCCGTTCCTGTTGAGGAGGAAGAGAATCTTCACAAGACTTTGAAGACCAAATTCATCGAGGGTGACGCGGGCTTCATGTAATTGGTTGCCATCGCTTTGGTTCTCGGTCTGGCTTTCTGTATTGAGCGTGTCGTTTAATTGAGCCTGGCTCAGATCAATACCCGCAAGTTCTGTGCAGAGTTGGCTTCTTTGGTGGCTGCCGGTAAAATAGAACAGGCTATCGCTAAGACAAAGGCAACACGCGGCCCTGTCGCACAGATCAGCCGTAAGGCTATGGAGTGTCTCAATAGCACTGACCAGAACGATATTGCAACTATTGAGCGTACTATTAATATGGAGGCAGAGGTTCAGGGTTCATATCTTGAGGAGAACTGCTCTTGGATCACCTTGTTTATCGCAATGGCTCCCTCTCTTGGATTCTTGGGTACTGTGATCGGTATGGTTATGGCATTCGATAAGATTCAGAAAGCAGGTGACATCAGTCCTACTGTCGTTGCCGGCGGTATGAAGGTGGCCTTGATTACCACTATCTTCGGTATCGTTGTTGCTCTGATTCTGCAGGTGTTCTATAACTTCATCCTGTCACGCGTTGAGGCTCTTACCGGCAATATGGAAGAGGCAGCACAGGAACTCTTGGTTATGTGCGTCAGAAGCGACAAGAGCAAGAAGTAATATCGCTGGTGCGATAAGCGTATCATCTATCATTATCAAGGAGAGATAATAATGAAAATACAACAAATTTCCAAATATGTGATGTTGGCTGTCATTGCCGTCAGTTGCGTTGTCTTTGCCATGTTTTTTGGCTTCTGGGGCGATGAGATGATTGGCGAATATGCAGCTCCGACATTTACGGGACTTCTGCTGTTCCTTATGTATGGAATGGTAGCTCTGACTGCCGGCCTGACGATATGGGCTGTAGTTAAGGGCGTGGCAAGTACCAAGGGTAATGACTCTGCAGCCACCACCGGTGTCCCCGGCTCAAAGATTACTGTTTGTACATGTATTCTTTTTGTGTTGTCTTTGGTTATAGGCTATGTACTTGGCATTGGCGAATCTGACTTCACTGCAGCCGACGGTACAGTGACTCCTGGCAGCATGGTGACCGTAGTCGATATGTTCATCTGGAGCATCTACATATTGGCAATAGTGGCATTCGCTTCTATCGCTGTAAGCATGAGTGGCATTCTGACCAAGACTGCTTCCAAGTAATAACATTTAACCAAGAAAGATATGGCTAAGAAAAAGAAGAAAATGCCGGGTCTGAACACCAGTTCGACTGCTGACATATCTTTCATGCTGCTCATCTTCTTCCTGGTGACCACTTCAATGGATACCGACAGTGGTTTGGCACGAAGACTGCCTCAGCCACCAGACAAGGAACAGGAAGACGCTCAGATTGATGTCAAGGAGAGAAATGTTCTCAATGTGAGACTGAATGCCGCAGGTGCCCTGATGTGCAATTCCGAGATTATTGAGATCAGCCAGCTTCGTGACCGTGCCAAGGAGTTTATTGCAAACCCGAATGATTTGAGCACTCTGCCTGAGAAGCATGCTAAGGAGATAGATTTGCTTGGTCAGTGTTATATCACCGACAAGCATGTGATTTCCGTTCAGACAGACCGTGGCACACCATATTCTGTATATTTCCAAGTGCAGAATGAGTTGGTGGGTGCATACAATGAGTTGCGTGACGAATTGTCAAGAAGCAAGTTTGGCCGTCCGTATGACGCATTGAATGACGAACAGAAACTTGCGGTTCGTACATACTATCCGCAGAAGATTTCTGAGGCTGAACCTAAAAATTATGGAGGAAACTAATTATGGCAGGATTTAAGAAAAAGGAAAGTCGCGAGATGCCCGAGATGAATACTTCATCTCTTCCTGACTTGATATTCACCATTCTGTTCTTCTTCATGATTGTGACAACGATGCGTGAGGTCACATTGAAGGTGAAGTTTACAGTCCCTGCTGGTACGGAGTTGGAGAAATTGACAAAGAAAAGCACGGTAAGTTTCATATATGTGGGTCCCCCGACCGATGCGTTACGTGCGCAGATGGGTAGTGGAACGCGTATTCAGTTGAACGACCGCTATGCCGAACCGCGAGAGGTCATGGATTTCGTTGCCCAGGAGCGTCAGGGTATGACCAATCAGGCAGAGCAGACAATCTCCATTAAGGCTGATACCCACACTCAGATGGGCATTATAACCGATATCAAGGAGGTTCTCAGAAAATCTTGGGCTCTGCGTATCAATTATTCTGCAACTCGTAGAAACTAATTCATTCAGATGATGTGATTAATGAACGGGAGCCAGACTGGCTTCCGTTCATTTGTTTAATATATATGCGTATTAATGTAATTGCGGCGGTTGCCGCTAATGGAGCCATTGGCAATGACAATAAGTTGTTGTATTGGTTGCCGGATGATTTGAAGAGATTCAAGGCTCTTACTACCGGGCATACAATCATTATGGGTAGGAGAACGTTTGACAGCCTGCCTAAGGGGGCTTTGCCCAACCGCAGGAATGTAGTGCTCTCACGTTCTGTTAACGAGTTGCCTGGAGCAGAGATATATCAGACTTTGGATGCAGCTCTTGATAGTTGTACTCTTGGAGAGGATGTATATATAATAGGCGGGGAGAGTGTGTACAGGCAGGCTTTGCCATTGGCAGATCGTCTTTGTCTGACGGAAATTGCGGCGAGCCCGGAGGTTGCAGATGCTTTTTTCCCGGAAGTGTCGCCTTCGGAATGGAAAGAGGAGTGGAGCGAGAGTCATGATGCCGACGACAGGCATGCTTGTGCTTATCGCTTTGTTGATTATATTCGGAGAGGCAAGGAATGAACTAAAGTGGCAGTATGTGGTGTATGCTTGCATAGCCGTATCGCAGCATAGCTAATCACATTAATAGAGCCAAACACATTGATTATGAAACAATATCTTGAACTGCTTGACCGTATATTGACGGACGGTGTGCGTAAGGATGACCGTACTGGCACGGGCACGTTAAGTATCTTCGGACATCAGATGCGTTTTAATCTTGAGGATGGATTCCCGTTGCTTACTACAAAGAAGGTGCATCTGAAGAGTATTATATATGAGCTTTTGTGGTTCCTTCAAGGCAATACTAATGCACGGTGGCTTCAGGAGCGTGGAGTGCGCATCTGGAACGAGTGGGCAGATCCGGAGACAGGTGATCTCGGACATATATATGGCTATCAGTGGAGGTCGTGGCCAGATTATAACGGAGGTTTCATAGACCAGATCCAACAGGCCGTGGATACCATAAAAAAGGATCCTGATTGCCGCAGAATTATTGTCTCTGCATGGAATGTGGCGGATCTGGACAAGATGAATCTGCCGCCATGTCATGCCTTTTTCCAGTTTTATGTGGCCAATGGCCGTTTGTCTTTGCAATTGTATCAGCGTAGTGCTGATACATTTCTCGGTGTACCGTTTAATATTGCATCCTACGCTCTTTTATGTATGATGATGGCTCAGGTATGCGGTCTGCGGCCAGGTGAGTTCATCCATACTACTGGGGATACGCATATATACTTGAATCATCTGGAGCAGATACATGAACAGCTTTCACGTTCTCCTCGTTCATTGCCGCGCATGGTACTTAATCCGGATGTCAGAAACATCTTCGATTTCAAGTATGAGGACTTTAAGCTTGAAGGTTACGATCCATGGCCGGCCATCAAAGGAGTGGTGAGCGTCTGATTACCAATGTATGAACCTTGTTATGAGAGAACTGCCAAAGGATTTTGAGCGACTTATGGAGGAGCATTACGGCAGGCACGATGCGGAAAGTTTGTGCCATGCCTTGCTTTGCTCTGCCCCTGAAGTGTCCGTGCGTTTCAATATCCGCAAGATGATGTGCACGGAGATTCTTGCAGAGAGCCTGCGGAAGTTTTCCCTTTCGTCTGCAGAACCAGTCTGCTGGTGTCCGGAGGCATATTATCTCACCGAACGTCCCCCATTTACGTTCGATCCGTTGTTTCATGCCGGAGCATACTATGTCCAGGAAGCATCGTCCATGTATGTGGCCAGGTTGTTTGAGAAGTTCGGTCCAGGGCATCCCTGTTGCGTACTTGACCTTTGCGCCGCTCCTGGCGGGAAAAGCACGTTGCTGGCGGATATTCTTCCCGAAGGCTCGTTGCTTATGAGTAATGAGCCTATGCCGAAGCGCGTCTGCATCCTTTCCGAAAATATGCAGAAGTGGACGCGTATGCCGTACGGCAGCTACCCTGTTTCAAATATTGTTACAAACAACTATCCGTCAGATTTCTCCGCTTTTACTCATTGTTTCGATGTGGTGCTGACAGATGTCCCGTGTTCCGGTGAAGGAATGTTCCGAAAGGACGACAAGGCTGTGGCAGAGTGGAGTATGGACAATGTCATGATGTGCGCCGGACGTCAGCGTGTCATTCTTGGCGACATCTGGCACACGCTCCGCCCTGGAGGTCTGCTTATATACAGCACGTGTACCTTTAACCGGTTCGAGGACGAGTCCAAGGCCCGGTGGATTAGGAGGGAACTGGGTGG
>CAMWRK010000054.1 GCA_947176655.1 uncultured Prevotellaceae bacterium
ATGCCATACCGCGTACAGCCGAGGCCGTGTTGACTTTGCCGCAGGAGAATGTGGAAGACCTGAAGGAACTTTGCGACTATTGCCGCAAACAGTTTGCCGATGAGTATCACGGTGTGGAACCGAACATCGAGGTTAGCCTGGAGCAGGTGGAACTTCCTGCCACGGAGGTGCCGGTGGAGATTCAGGATAACCTTATCAGTGCCATTGTGGCCTGTCACAACGGCGTCCTGCGTTTCATCCCCAGCATGCCAAGTGTCGTGGAGACCAGCAGCAATCTGGCTATCATTAATATCGGCGGCGGTAATGCCAGTATTTCCATTCTTGCGAGAAGCAGTTGCGAGACACAGCTGGAGTTCCTGCAGGAAATGATGGAGTGCACTTTCGGCATGGCAGGGATGAAGGTGGAGTTCAGTGGTCGCTACGGTAGCTGGCAACCGGATTTCGACTCTCCTGTCGTAGCGCGTATGACTGAGGTATACCGTAAGTGTTTCGGCGAGGAGGCACGTGTGGAGGTTTGCCATGCCGGTCTGGAATGTAGCATTATCGGTGCTGTCTATCCCAATATGGAGTTGGTGAGCTTCGGACCGACACTACGTTCTCCTCATACTCCTGACGAGCGTTGCAACATTCCAAGTGTGGAGAAGTTCTGGACATTCCTGAAGGCTCTGCTGGCAAGTTTATGATAAACCGGATCCCGTGTGGCGGGTTGCTATGAATATGACTTTAGACGAACTATATAAGGCACGCTATGTGCTTAACGGAATAATCCGACGGACGGATCTGGTGCAGGCACCGCGGCTGAACACGGATGCTGACATATATCTGAAGCCGGAGAATCTGCAGGTGACAGGTTCTTTCAAGGTGCGTGGAGCTTGCTATAAGATTTCGCAGCTTTCAGAGGAGGAAAAAGCCCGCGGCGTGATAGCATGCTCTGCCGGCAATCATGCCCAGGGCGTTGCTTTGGGAGCCACTCATGCCGGTGTCAAGTCTCTGATATGTCTGCCAGAGGGTGCTCCGATAAGTAAAGTGGAGGCCACCCGTCGCTATGGCGCGGACATTTGTCTGGTGCCTGGCGTGTATGACGATGCCTATCAGCATGCCCTCAAGCTAAGGGACGAGCATGGATACACTTTTGTACATCCGTTTGACGACGAGCACGTGATAGCGGGACAGGGGACTATAGGTCTGGAACTGTTGGAACAGTTGCCGGAATTGCAGACGGTTATAGTTCCTATTGGCGGTGGAGGGCTGGCAAGTGGGGTGGCCTTTGCCATTAAGAGCCTGAACCCTTCTGTGGAAGTGTGGGGTGTGCAGGCTGCCGGTGCCCCTGGCATGTACCGTAGTGTCGCCGACGGACAGATACGCTGTCTGTCGCAGGTCAGTACTGTCGCCGACGGCATAGCCGTAAAACAGCCAGGCAGATTGACATATGATATGTGTAGTAAATATCTTGATGGTATAGTAACTGTTACGGAGGATGAAATCTGCGCTGCCATTCTGGCTCTTATAGAGCAGCAGAAAATGGTTGTAGAAGGAGCCGGAGCGGTGGCTGTGGCGGCAGCCATGTTCGGTAAGGTGCCTGTGGCCGGAAGGAAGACTATATGTGTGCTCAGTGGTGGCAATGTGGATGTAACCATACTGAACCGTGTCATACATCGCGGTCTGGTCAAGAGTGGTCGCATTTGCAAACTGACCATCAAACTTGAAGACAAGCCGGGGCAGTTGGTTGGTGTCAGCCAGATAATATCTTCCCTTGGCGGAAACGTAGTGAAAGTAAGTCATGAGCGCAGCGACGATTCGGATCGCGTTACGGACTGTATACTGCAGATCCGTGTCGAGACACGCAATCATGAGCATGTGCAGGCCATTTGCTGTGCCTTGGAGGAGGCCGGATTCGATGCCGGATGTCAGATGTGCTGATGTCTGAGGAGGTATATACAATAATAATATATAGGAGAAATGAATATGAAAGTGATAAGTACAGCCAGTGCACCTACGGCCATTGGACCATACAGTCAGGCGATAGAGGCCAACGGCATGATTTTTTGTAGCGGTCAGATACCCATAGACCCGTCTACCGGTGCTTTTGTGGAGGGCGGAATCAGCGAACAGACCAAACAAGTGCTGACAAATGTCTCACATGTGCTGGCTGCTGCCGGTACGGACATGTCTCATGTGGTCAAGACTACGGTGTTTCTTAATGATATGTCCGATTTTGCTGCTATGAACGAGGTGTACGCGACATTCTTTGCACAGCCTTTCCCAGCACGCTCTGCCGTGGCCGTGAAGGCTTTGCCAAAAGGTGCACTTGTCGAGATTGAAGTTTTGGCGGTAAAATAGCCTGCCGGAATATACTTTGAGACAAAGTCAGGTAACAGGCTGTTCGGGCACTCCGTTACTCTGTTTCCTAACGAACAGCATCATGAAGGTTCTGTGCTAATAGTCCATCTGCGAAAATTGTGCACAGAGTTTTCGTGATGCTGTTTGGGTTGACGGTGCATGTCGTGTCTCAAAACTGTCGCCGGCATACTATTGAGTGGTGAACAACAATCGGCTGGAGGACAACTTTACGCCTGCTCAATGGTAGATGTGTATGTATTAATCTCCGCCCAATGGCAATGGAATATTAGATTCCTTATGCGTTATGTAATGTGTGTCTGTTTTTGTAATTTTTAATGTAATTGAAGTTATATGAAAAAAAATGTTTATCTTTGCGTGTGACTTTCAATCTTGAGGTGGAATCATGTATTTCCACCAAGTCTCGTAAGGCAGAGGTGTATTAGGCATTGATGTTGTCCTTTCGCAGGTAATGTCGGAGATATGACGAACTCAGACTATACAGCCTCAGATAGATAAAAGTCAGACATATATGGATGCTTGTTGTGATGCTAAGCGGCTGATGTTTAATGTGCCTATGCTCATGTTCAGGTGTTCTTTGTTGTCAGTATTACCTGTTTGACAGCTCAGACTTGGGCTGCGTAAAGGTTTTACGTAGGATCTGTGCCGGCAGATGTTGTCATACCCGGAACGGCGACAGCCACTCCACGCGTTGGACTTGCCTCCGATGCTACCCAACAATGTGTCATTGACATACAATGTGTCAGAAGACTTACAGGCAGTGGTGTCCACCAATAATATACTTTTTTTATGCCTCAAGAGAATCGGAAGTTTGCGGAAATAGTACAAAAAGAGGCGGTTAGCTCCATGCAGGCCACTCCCGTCAAGACATCGTTAACACCTGCCGGATATGAGGATTAGCGTCGGGAAACAGGCAGAGACACCAAATTGGTATGCATTGCGAACTACATACGGACGTGAGCGGCAAGCCTATGAATACATAATATCGCATGGGGGAACTGCATATTGGCCAACGATGGAGGCTAACAAAATGTATAATGGCAGACGTCTGGCCTTACGTGTATCCCGTATTCCCAATATACTTTTTGCCTATGGAACCCAAACAGAATTGCAGGCTTTTGTCTATGATAATGTAAATTTGCCGTTTCTACGCTTCTATTATGGCGTGCAACGCATTGGGCGTACCATTGTCCGCCAGCCTTTAATAGTACCAGAGCGTCAGATAGAGAGTCTACGTATCATCTGCGATGTGGATGATGGCAATGTTACCCTTATTCCGCAGCAAGAAACCAGATTCCTTCGTGGGCAGTTGGTACGTATCATACACGGACGTTTTGCCGGTGTTGTTGGCAGGGTCGCACGTTATCATGGACAGCAGCGTGTTGCGGTTAGGGTCGAGGGGCTTTTCTGTATAGCCACGGCATATATACCTACGGCTTTCTTGCAGGTCATTCCGGAATAGAATTAGAGCAACAGCCATACTACATGACAATCCTTTGGATATATAATATGCCATTGATACCAGAGGCTGGAGGAACGGAGCGGATAACATCGCTTGTCGCTAAGGGCTTGTCTGCTCTCGGGCACAAGTGTATGGGCATGCTGGTATTCAGCGTGAACGATGATACCATGACTTACGATGGTCAGAATGTGACTGACCTGTACGCTTTTCTCCATAAAAATCAGGTGGATATTGTTATCAACCAGATCGCCTATGCCAAATGGCTGCTTGAAGATTTCCTGTTGCGCGGTGGTGCACGTTGGCACTCCGATGGAGGTAAAATAATCTCTTGTCTTCATTTTGATTCCAAGCCTGCGTCAGTTCTTTATTATTTCAAAAGCAAACAGCATAAGGCATTAAGAGACTATGTCACAATAGCCAAACTCTCGGTTTTTGCTCCATATTACTTATGTAAACAAGAAAAAGCTACTGGCGAAATATATAACTGGGTGTACGATAAATCCGACTGGTACGTAACATTGTCCCAGTCCCACTTCCCATACTTCAAAAAAGTAACACGTAGACAGGAATACAGGAAACTCATCGCAATCAACAATCCGCTTACATTTAATGATATATCCGATAAATCGATACTCAACGAAAAGCGCAGGGTGGTACTTGTATGCTCACGGATGGATGAATATCAAAAGCGAATATCTTTGATATTAAAGGCATGGGAAATAATACAGAACAAACCTGAGGCAAGCGGATGGACTCTGAAAATCCTCGGTACGGGTTATGATATTGATAGATATATTTGCTATTCCGTTTCACATGGCTTGCATAATGTAAAGTTTGAAGGTCAGCGTGATCCGGAACCCTATTACCGTGAGGCTGATATATTTTTGATGACATCCATCGGTATTGAAGGGTGGGGGTTGACCCTTACAGAAAGTTTACAGCGAGGAGTAGTCCCTGTAGTTATGAACACTTGCTCTGTGTACAGTGACATTATTACACATGGTTATAATGGCTACCTGTCGGAAGGAGATAATTTGAAAGAGTTCACGAATCACGTCCTCTCATTAATGTCAGACTTACCAACTCTCCGTACTATACAGCTTAATGCTCTTGAATCGGCTAACCGTTTCACATTGGCGAGGACGATGGAAAAATGGAAGGCAGTGATATGATAAGGTTAATAATGCGTACAGTTTTATTGAATAAGGGCAATAGAGGATAGTCGCAATGCCAGTAGTCTCGATTATTATGCCGGTATATAATGCCGAGAGGACAGTATGTAGAATGATTGACTCTATTATAGCACAGACGTATCCGGATTGGGAATTAATTGCTGTTAATGATGGATCTGCAGATAGCAGTGGCATAATCCTTGATTTGTATGCAAATAAAGAACCGCGTATAAAGGTCATACATAAACGTAATGGTGGAGTTGCTGCAGCGAGACAAGATGGCATTGATATGGCAACCGGAACATATACGATTCATGCAGATTCTGATGATTGGATTGAACCAGGAATGATAAAAGATATGCTGGAAGTTGCAAAAAATGAAAATTCCGATGTTGTTATATCTGACTTTTATACAGATTGTATAGGGGAATCTGTAAATAAGTGTGTTCAGGCTCCACTATCATTGGATGCAAAGGATGTCCTATATGGTATGTATTATCACGGACTTTTTGGAGGTCTTTGGCATAAGATGATAAAAAAGGTGACTTATGATAAGGCATTTGCAGAGTTCTATCCTGGTATAAATTTTTGTGAAGATTTACTTCTGTTGACTCGGGTGTTGTTTAGAACAAATCCGCAGATCGCATACCTTAATAACGCATATTATCATTATGTTGTAAATTCTGACTCCTTAACTCAATGCGTGTCGCAGCAAGGTTTTGCATCCATTAAATATTTTCATAAGGTAGCATTGGACATGCTATCTCAGAACGAAGGGTTCGCAACTCTTTCGGATAAATTTATTATTGACGAATTTGTCGTTTACTTCATGAATTATCTTTATCATGACACAAATGAACTTAGGGCACGCTATTTGAAGATAAAACCACTTCTAATTAAGAAGTGTGGCTTAAGATGGAAAATCGGGTGTTTTTGTATAGAGATAGGGGCTATTGTCTTAGCTCATAAATTGATCCGTTTCTGATATGTCGAAATCAAGATCAGATTTGTCCTATTATCTTGCCGCAGATAAAAGGGTTTATGGTATAACGAAACGCTTTCCCTCATTTTATGGTGATTGGCATTGGAAATTTCTTATTGCATTGCGTAACGAAGAGTATCATGCGAATAATTCCGGTCTATTACATAGAGTGTGTAAAAAGTTCTGGGCAATGATTCATGCTCATTATGGCATAATGATGGGTTGGGATATACCAATTAATACGTTTGGTCCTGGATTGAAGATAAATCATTTTGGTCTTATAATCGTGAATGCAAATGCCAGAATAGGTGCATTCTGTGATATACATCAAGGGGTGAATATTGGTCAGCATGGTTCCTCTCCTGATGATGTTCCTGTTATCGGGGATAATGTTTGGATTGGTCCTGGAGCGAAAATCTTTGGGAAGATCAGAATTGCCTCCAGATGTGCTATTGGTGCGAATGCGGTCGTGAATAAAAGTTTCGATGAAGAGGGTATTACTATTGCGGGGATTCCTGCAGTGAAAATTTCTGATTCGGGTAATCCTTATATAAAAGAGTGATTGTTAATTGAAAAGCAAATTATATATAGAGAGTTGCATAAAAAAGATAATCGGGTAGATAATAAAGCGCATGTTTCTAATAGATATATTGATTTATGTTTTTTTTGCCTATGTTATGCATAATTTAGGCGCGGAATCTGTAGCATTAAGGAAGGATCCATATAAAATTGATATAAAACTTTGGCTATATATAATTTTCTTCACACTAATTTGTGCTTTACGAGGAAACACAGGAATAGATACAATGACATATGTACATTATTTTAAAAATGGATTTTATGGTGGTAATTTGACAAACGTTAATGGAGAATGGGCATTTTGGTATCTTTGTGATTTTTTGTCAAGCAATTCAATACATTTTTTTGTTGGTTTGGGAATCTGTGCATTTTTACAGATATTTTTTATTGTAAAAGGATTACTGCCGTATAAGGTATTGTTGGTGTATTTTCCAATCATTCTGTTTGGAGGAGACTTGTTTTTGTGTATGACAGGTATTATGAGGCAAATGGTTAGTGCAAGCATATTTTTATTTGCAACAAAATATATAGTTGATAGGAGATTTGTGAGTTATTTATTATTGATTATTTTTGCATCACTGTTTCATTATACAGCATTAGGATTAATTTTTTTGTTTCTTGTTCCAGTTAGACTCGATGTCTCAAATTTACGTGTACTGTTGTTGATGATATACGTGTTATGTGTCGTGGTTGGAGACTTGGCTCCTTATCTGTTGTTGTCGGATAATGTTATTTACACTGTCTCATTTGTTACAAATGGACAGTATGAATGGTTTGTTGATATGCTAAATGAGGGAAATACTGCTTTTGAGATCAAAGCTTTTGGCCCGATGCAACTATCATATTTCCTTAGTGGGTTTGCTGTGATATGGTTTGGCCCTCAGATAGGCAGAAAGTACGGTGATGTTATGCCACAATTTAAGCTATGGTATTTGTTTGCTGTAATATATAGTTGCCTGTATTTTCTGCTATGTAATATAAGCCACTTGGTATTACGTCCAATATTGTATTTACAATTATTCCAAGCAATAATTCTATCTCTTATAATCGCTGAATTTGTAAGGCGTGGGAAAGAACGTATCGTGTATAGGCAGGCTGTTATGTGGCTAATTATAATTATATGGACAAGTATCACCTGGAATGTGATTAAAAATTCAAGTTTGCCGGATGAATTTGTGACATACAATTTTTTTCTGTAAAAAGTCCGTCAAAGATATAGTTATATTTGCAGCATGTTTAATAACAATACGAGTACTATGAATACGCCTAAAGTGTCAATTGTTGTTCCGTGTTATAAGGTCGAGGAGTATATAGATAGATGTGTGGGTTGTTTAGTAAACCAGACTCTAAAGGATATTGAGATCATATTGGTAGATGACAAATCACCAGATGCAGTGCCTTGGCTATGTGATAAATGGGCAGAGAAAGACAAAAGAGTAAAGGTCATCCATAAAGAAGAGAATGAAGGTCTTGGAATGGCTAGAAACACAGGATTGGAGGCTGCTTCGGGGGATTATATAATGTTTATTGATAGCGATGATACTTACAATCTTGATGCTTGTGAGAAAATGTATTTCAATGCAGTAAGATACAATGCAGATGTTGTAGCATGTAACTTCCTTACTGAGATTCAGCCTGGTATGTGGCAAAAACATGCAAACGCAGTTGATACAGTGCTTAATAGAGATGAGATTTATGAGTACGTATTGGATCTTGTTGCATCTCCTCCATATGTCAGCCGTGAGCGGTTGCACCCAGTATCTGTGTGGGCTCTGTGTTTACGTAGCACTATTATTAAGGGAAACAATATAAGATTTTATTCAGAGCGGGAAATAGTGTCTGAAGACATCCTGTTCAAAATCACATTTCTGAGATATTGCAATATTATGGTAGATTTGAACGAGCCACTCTATCATTATTATCATACAGCAGGTTCTTTAACCCACTCGTTTCGTTCATCGGCATTTGAAAATCTTAAGGTATTGCGTAATAAAATGATAGATATAATGGGTGATGATAAGCAAGTGCTTCAAAGGATAAATAGATTTACTATATCGGAAATTAGAATGCATATTACAAGATTGGTGAATTCAGATGAAACATTAAAGATACAAAAGATAAAGCGAATACTCGAAGATCGGATATGGAATGAAGTAGTGTCTTTCAAGCCGTCTTTTTACGGACTATATGCACATTTTTTTTACAATCTGTGTTTATGGAAATGTAGTAGAATATTGTATCTATATACATTTTTAGCTTCTATAATTAGAGATTTTGTGAATAAATGGTGTTATATATGTTGTTACATCCACCAAAAAGGTTGACTTACGTTAATTATTTTGTCCATTTGGGCCGCCTTCCAGCCTTCCATGCTTGAGAGGCGAGAGTTGGCAAGGGGAGGGGCATAACGATGTTTACAGGGAGAAGCACCGATATAGTAATGATGGAGTGGCTGCCGTGCCCCCAAAACCGCTTGCAAATGTTGTCATCCGCCTGCTGTTCCCTTACAAGCACACAGTCCGCTCAGTCACTACTGACAACTGGGCTGAGTTCTGTGCACACCAGCTCATCTCCAAAGGCGCTGATGCCAAAGGACGCGAAGAACCTTAACCATGTCTATTTTGCGGACTCTTACGCTTCATGGCAGAAAGAGAGCATTGAAAACGCAAATAAACTCATTAGACAATGCATTCCTAAAGGAACCGACTATTCTACTATGACGGACGCGTTCAATAACTGGTTAATGTTTAACCAGTCCAACTTTTGGGATGCACTTCACATCTAAGAATGTTTTTCCGGCAAAATCGTTAATTTTGCACTTGTCAGTTGAGATTTGGTAGTATAAAATAATATTTACGGCTTACTTAATGTCACGCGTATTAGTTGTTGCAACTTCTAGAAAAACACATGGTGGGATAACTTCTGTTATCAGAGCACATGAGATAGGTAAACAATGGAAAAAATATAATTGTCACTGGGTACAGACTCATCGTGATGGTATTATGATACGTAAAATTGTGTATTTGGTTCTTGGATTGTTGGATTACATTGTACGTTTACCGTTTTATGATATTGTACATGTACACGTGTCGCTCCCTAACAGTGTAATGCGAAAAATGCTATATGTAAAAATAGCTAGACTATTTAAGAAAAGGATAATATTACATCTGCATTGTGGCTCACAGATAGTGGAAATATGGAGTGATGCATATCAATATCTTTTTACGCGTTCTGATGTTTCGTTGCTCTTATCAGAGTCTATAAAACAGCAAATAGAAAATTATATAGGGACAAGGTTTGATCTTAGAGTCTGTTATAATCCATGTCCTTTGGTTTCAACTAATTTTTTTTGTGTGCAAAAAAACTACATTTTGTTTTCTGGATCGTTATATTGTAGCAAGGGGTATCAAGATTTAATTATGGCATTTTATTTCATTTCATCAACGTATTTAGAATGGAAATTAGTTTTTGCTGGCAATGGAGAAATTGAAAAAGCGAAAAGGTTAGTGAGGCAGCTAGGCATTGAAGATAGGGTTGAATTTACTGGATGGGTGAGTGGCGAAGATAAAGCAAAAGTTTTTCAGAGCGCTTCAATATTTTGTCTTCCTAGTTATGCGGAAGGGTTTCCTATGGCAGTTCTTGATGCTTGGGCTTATGGACTTCCTGTGATTACGACCCCGGTTGGCGGCATTCCTGACATAGCCAAAGATGGTGATAATATGCTTATCTTTACTCCCGGGGATGTTGATGCCCTTGCAGCAAAATTGGAACTGTTAATATGTGATGCTTCTTTGCGTGCTAAGATTTCTGACGCATCAAGGGAGTTGGCGGCAACAACGTTTAATATAGATAGGATTAATTCTCAGTTAGAGGCTATCTATAATAGTCTCTCGGATTCTTCCGTTTCAAACGATAGAATTTAGTCTCTCTCTCTCTCTCTCTATATATATATATATATATATATAGCAAATGGAAAAAAAATATTTCGGTATACATTATGAGTTGGATTATAATGAGATTCATAATGCGATTTCTAAAAGACTTACAGAAGCAGGTTCAGATTATATCTGTGTGGTTGATGGTGTGGTAATGAGTTTTGCCAACAGGTACATGGATTATATGGAGGCTGTCAATGGAGGTATGTTTTCTATTTGTGATAGTAGCTATGTTCCGTTGTATATAAAGTGGATTTACGGCGAAAGCTATCAGCAATATAGTGGTAGCGATATTTTCTATGATATTGTTAGAAGCAGGAGGTATCGTATGATCTTCTTGGGGACACGGCAAGTCATTCTGGACGGACTTAAAGAAAATCTTAAACAGTTTAATCCGGATGTGGAGAATATGCAGTTTGTTGAGTTGCCATTCAATCATGCTGAAGATTTTGATTATTCGGCTATTGCCAAGCTGATTGAGCAGGATGGCGCGGAGATTATCTGGGTTGCTTTGGGAGCGATTAAACAGGAATGGTTCATGGCACAATTAAAGCCG
>CAMWRK010000055.1 GCA_947176655.1 uncultured Prevotellaceae bacterium
ATTCGGACGCGAGCGCAAGGGGGCCATGGGCTACATCATCCTTGGCCAGCAACGCGGCTTCTGCGTCAGCGAGAGCGACACACGCAAAGGCGAATGGACAAACGATGGCACGCCCCTGCATCCGGAAAGTACCACGCACCAGTACAGCCTTGACGTCCAGAAACCATTCGAATACGGCATAGTAGGCGGTGCAGGCATAGAGTTCAGCCATCCGCGCATAGGCCATTTCGCTCTGGAGGGACGTTACCTGTTCGGTCTGTCAGACATGTTCAGCAACGGCAAGAAAGATCCGTTTGCACGCTCAGCAAACTCTTCTGTCATAGTAAAACTAAGCTATTTCTGGGATATACGCAAGACACCTGACAGCACGATAAAATAACAACAGAAAACACAGCAATTGTCCACGTAGGCACAATATATACCTTATAATATATAACACAAGCAGGGCAACGTCACGCAATATAGCGGATGTTGCCCTGCTTATGCCGAAAAGATCTAGCGCCATTCTGCAACAGCACCATTCGGATGGTTATCTGAGCCTGTCAAGGCTCTTCACCAGCATCTCGTCATGCAGTATGCCACGGAAAGCCAGATACAACAGAATTGCGTTTATTGCCGGAATGGCAGCCCATGGACGCGGACGGAACTCTCCGACAAGACCGTCCCCAAGGATATATGAGAACGCGACCAAGGCGGCATACCACCCCAAAAGCAGAATGATGCAGAAAGTACACAGACGCATCTGCAATGCGCGTCGGCGAAAGAGAAAGATACCAAAGAATTCAAGTACACCGGTAAGTCCCATTATGGCTGTCAACGCCCAAGGGTGCATCTCGGCAATCATCTCGAAATACAGGCATACCCCTGTCAACACAAAGCAAACAAACAGATAAACTGTCTGGATTCTCTGAATCATAAGCTATCAGTTACTTAAATGACTACAGCATCAGATCTCGTCCTCTACAACTTGCTCCTGTACGAGCCTGCGGAAATGCACACGTCCTTCTTCGAATTCATCTATAGCCATAAGCGTAGCCTTAGGCAACCTCTCGTAGTAACGGCTTATTTCTATCTGCTCACGGTTCTCGAATACCTCATCCAGTGAATCGCTTGTAGTGGCAAACTCCTGCAGTTTCTGGTTCAATTCCTGTTTGATTTCGGCAGAAATCTGGTTTGCGCGCTTGCCTATTATGGCCACGCTTTCATAGATATTACCTGTCTCTTCACACAGATTCATAATGTCGCGAGTCACCGTGTTGGTGGGTGCTTTTGTCTTCTTGTAATCCATATTATGTATGTTTCTTTAATTCGTTTTCTGCTGCTGTCAGATAAATTCATCCATTACCTGCATCTATTTAGTCCACCATCTCGTTTTTGGGAGCATGTTCCGCCACGAAACCGGTACTTTTGGCGAATATTCTTTCTACCTCCTTGAGATGCTTGCTCTCTGGAAAATCGTTGACAAAGGCATGGTATTCGTCTATGCAGTCGCGGTAACGCGACACACGCTTGCTGTCGATACTCTCCTCTGCAAGGTTGAACTTGGCTCTGAGAATCATTATCGACAGTTCCTCGCGACGCCCAGCACTGGCATAGGGGAAGTCGCGCAGGGCGTTCTGAGCCGTCACCACACATGCTTCATAGTTACTGCCCCCATAGACACAATTCATTGTGTAGGAGCCCAAATCGAAATACAATTTGGCACTGAGATACTCTTTCTCCACGAGCTTGTCCTGCAAACTGTAAATGATTTCCTGCGTATTTGCCTTGATGGAAGTGTAGGGATAGTAGTCCAGAAACTCCTGAAATTCCTTAATGGCTTCGTACGTGCTCTGCTGATCAAGTCGCGGATCTGGCGTCATATTGTACAGTGAGAGGCCACAATAATAGCGCGCATACTCAACGTACTGTCCTTTAGGATATACCTGATAGTACTTGCGGAAATACTGCGATGCGGCATCATAGTCTTTGTTCAGGAAATTACTCATCGCAGCCATATACAGACTTTCCTCGGCATAAGCGGTCCCTTTCATCACCGCCAGCACTTCGGCAAACATCATTCCGGCCTGTCCGTACCTGCCTTCCATAAAATAGGCTTTGGCAACCTCGTATTTGTATTCGAAATCCCGGGTATTCTGCAAAGCCGTAATACGGGTACAGGAACCAAGAATCGCGGCCAGCACGGCTAACAGTAAACAGTGTCTCATCATTATATTCTTGCGCACACGTACACAGGCGCGACTTCTGCATGCAAAGGTACAAAAAATAAATGAAGAACACGACGCGGCAGGTAATGTTTTTAATCCTCGTTTCACGTTTTCATTACGTCCATCCGGCAAAAATGCCATTTTCACTTGGCCGTAAGTGTGCAAATGCTTAACTTTGTGATATGATTTTCAATCTCACATCCAAATTTTCCCCCACAGGCGACCAGCCCGAAGCCATACGCCAACTGACGGAAGGCGTGCTTAACGGAACACCTGCACAGGTACTTCTCGGTGTGACGGGAAGCGGCAAGACATTCACCATTGCCAACGTCATAGCCAACGTAGGCAAACCCACGCTGATACTGTCTCACAACAAGACTCTCGCTGCACAGCTCTACGGAGAGATGAAACAGTTCTTCCCTCAGAATGCTGTGGAGTATTACGTGTCCTATTACGATTATTACCAGCCAGAAGCATACATTCCCAGCACGGATACCTACATAGAAAAAGACCTGGCTATCAACGAGGAAATAGACAAGCTGCGTCTGGCTGCCACGTCAGCACTGCTGTCAGGCCGCAGGGACGTCATTGTGGTCGGTTCAGTGTCTTGCATCTACGGCATGGGCAACCCCATGACACTCAGTGAGAACAGCATAGACATACAAGTGGGGCAGCGGCTGGACCGCAGCAATCTTCTGCGCCGCCTCATATCGGCTCTGTACGTCCGCAACGATATTGCTCCGGCGCGCGGTGAGGTTCGTGCCATGGGTGACACAGTGGACATCTGGCTGGCCTATGCCGACACGGTGTTAAGGGTGACGTACTGGGACGACGAGATAGAGTCCATACAGGAACTGGAGCCTCAGAGCATGCACGCTGTGGCCTCGTTGCAGGACTACCGCATATACCCGGCCAACCTGTTCATGACAAGCAAAGACACGCAGGAGGCGGCCATACGTCAGATAGAGGACGATCTGGACAAGCAGGTGCAGTTCTTTAGTGAACTCGGCAAGACATTCGAGGCAAAACGTCTGGAGGAACGGGTGCGTTACGACATAGAAATGATACGCGAACTTGGGCACTGTTCAGGAATAGAGAACTATTCGCGTTACTTCGACGGGCGGGAGCCGGGGCAACGTCCTTACTGTCTTCTGGATTTTTTCCCAGATGACTTTCTGCTGGTGGTGGACGAAAGTCATGAATCAATACCGCAGATAGGTGCCATGTACGGCGGCGATCAGGCAAGAAAGAAAAACCTTGTGGAATACGGTTTCCGTCTGCCTGCGGCCAAGGACAACCGTCCGCTTCGCTTCGAGGAGTTCGAAGAACTGACGCCGCAGACCATATACGTTTCGGCCACACCGGCCGATTACGAGCTGGAGAAGAGCGAAGGTATAGTGGTAGAGCAACTTATACGCCCCACCGGTCTGCTGGATCCTAGCATCGAGATACGTCCGTCACAAAACCAGATAGACGACCTCATGGAGGAGATTCTGGTCCGTACGGAACGACAGGAACGTGTCCTCGTGACGACAATTTCCAAGCGTATGGCCGAAGAATTGTCAGAATACCTGCTGACGCACGGCATCAAAACCACTTACATACACTCGGATGTGGACACGCTGGAGCGCATACGCATAATGGATGCCCTGCGCAGCGGCGTATACGACGTTTTGGTCGGTGTCAACCTCCTGCGCGAGGGGTTGGACTTGCCAGAGGTATCGCTCGTGGCCATACTGGATGCCGACAAGGAGGGCTTCCTGAGAAGCCACAGAAGCCTGACGCAAACCATAGGGCGTGCAGCACGCAACGTCAACGGGCTGGCCATACTGTACGCCGACACCATTACCGGCTCCATGCAGAAGACCATAGAGGAAACAGAGCGACGCAGAGAGAAACAGATACGCTACAACACGGAGCACAACATCACTCCTACACAGATACGCAAAGCACGCACCATGACAGACCTTCTGGAAATACAGAAAGATGGCGGGGACAGACGCGCTTATGTCGAGACAGACGCCCCGACGCTGAAAGTGGCGGATCCTGTCGTAGAAATGATGTCGCCCCAACAATTGAAGAAAGCCATCGACACTACACGTTCCCGCATGCAGGAAGCAGCGAAGAAACTGGATTTCATTCTGGCTGCGCAGCTGCGCGACGAAATGTTGCGCATGATGAACATGCTGGACATGGAGGACGAGAAGCAGACATAACATCCCGCTGCCTTCCCCGTCTCACTGGCGGAGTGCAACGGGACAGAACCAATCAAAAATACAGACACAGGAAACAGGCTGCAGCATCGCATGAACAAGAATTTCCCGCGACACGGCTTCATTTTACGGCAGACAGAAACGGGCACAACCCCTATATAAATAATGTATAGGGGCATCACACGTCCCCCGACAGAGCGATGGACGCGATGCCTCCGGAGCAACCGGTGGCAACAGGAAACCGGCGGGAACAAACGGACGTTCCGTCAAGCCGATATATGTGTCATGATATTTCAATATATCATAGGCCTTCCATATAGGAGGCAAAGCGGTCTCCGATGTGCGTCTTCACGGTTCCCCAAACGCGTCCTCGCGATGACGAGGTTCAGACATCGTGGTCTTAAGCCTTAAGACCATCGGTCTTCACGCTTAAGACCACGGTCTTTCGACCCGAAGACCGCGATGTCTTTTTTAGAGGGATTCGAGACACTTGGCACAGAAGCACAAGAAGCGCATTTCCGTGCCCGAACGGCACGCCACAAGTTACAACAACAACCTACAGTACAACAAGTTACAAACAAGACAACATAAGAAATGGGAGACGTATTCCGTGTTTGGGTCCTACACCGACCGTCACACCTCTTCCAGTTCTACACACCACCCCCGCTTATGCGCAGAGAGCAGCGCACAACCCCATGCAGCTACGACGCTGACGCGTAAAACTTTTTCGACATAAACATCTTGTCAGCAGGCCACAAGCGCCATCCCTGCGACCTGGCTTTAGAACCGTTTTTGTCCCCACGAAGACACGCCAGCGACAAACGACGGCCACATGGCATCCCGACACCACGACAAAGAGGCGGACAAACGGCGAATAGGCTTTGAAAACGCCGTGACAACAACAAGCGGCATGGAAATATCTTGACGCAGAATCAGGCGTACCGCTTCGTGTTAGCATGGAAAAGCAAAGGAGCATCCGGACTTGTGCTCCGTGATGCTCCTTGTCATCAAAAAACACTTGACAGGCAGTTCAGGCCAGTATCTCCACGAGTTCCCCGGGGGTGACAAGACGTTGTTCGCCACTTGCCATGTCCTTAAGTGTCACCTTGCCTTCGGCCATCTCGGTCTCGCCGACAATGGCCACATAGGGTATCTGCTTGGCGTTGGCATACTGCATCTGCTTCTTCATCTTTGCGACATCTGGATATATCTCTGTCCTAATGCCGGCCTGACGTGTCTGGGCTGCAACCGGAAGGACGTATGCCACCTCCGCTTCGCCGAAGTTGACAAAGAGCAACTGTGTGGCCGTAGTCACCTGCTCCGGATAAAGGTCCAGCTGATTGAGGACATCGTATATGCGGTCTGCACCGAAACTGATGCCCACACCGCTAAGGCCGGGCATGCCGAAAATGCCCGTGAGGTTGTCGTAACGCCCGCCGCCTGTGATGCTGCCTATCTGCACGTCCAACGCCTTGACCTCGAAGATGCACCCCGTATAGTAGTTCAGCCCGCGGGCAAGCGTCAGATCCAGTTCCACAGGGTTCTTCAACGGACACCTCTCACCGAGAACAGACAGGACGAAGGCCACCTCGTCGACACCCTTCATGCCAGTCTCGCTCTGCGCGAGAACCTCGCGCATGGTACGCAGCTTCTCCTCGTTGGTGCCGCTCAGATTTATTATGGGTTGCAACCTGTCCACACCTTCCTGCGATATGCCTGCCGCCAGAAGTTCCTCGTTTACCTTGTCAAGACCTATCTTGTCCAGCTTGTCTATGGCTACGGTTATGTCCACAATCTTGTCTGCATGCCCGATGACATCAGCAATACCGGTCAGAATCTTTCTATTGTTGATTTTCAGACAGACGCGGATACCAAGACGGGTGAATACAGTGTCTACGATCTGCATCAACTCCACTTCGTTAAGCAAAGAATCACTTCCAACGACATCGGCATCACACTGATAGAACTCGCGGTAACGCCCTTTCTGAGGACGATCCGCACGCCATACCGGCTGTATCTGATAGCGGCGGAACGGCAACTGCAACTCTTCGCGGTGCTGTACGACATAACGTGCAAAAGGCACCGTCAGGTCATAGCGCAGACCTTTCTCGGACAGTTGCGAGGTGAGGCGGCCAAGAGTGTCACCCGTCCACTCTTCTGCACTGACGGAAGAGCGGAAATCGCCGCTGTTAAGCAATTTGAAAAGCAACTTGTCTCCCTCCTCGCCGTATTTGCCCATGAGCGTAGATAGATTTTCCATTGCCGGAGTTTCTATCTGCTGGAAGCCATAGAGAGCATATACAGAACGTATGGTGTCAAAAATATAATTGCGGCGCGCCATCTCCATGGGGCCGAAATCCCGTGTGCCTTTGGGTATGCTTGGTTTCATACTTGGATATGTTGTGTTATTGATTACTGTCTATGATTAGCTTATTGAATACAAAGATAATATAATATAAGAAATTATCATTCCGAACAAGCATAAATATTTACAATATGACACCTTAATTCGGAAATTATTATCAGACACGACGACGCTTTTATTTTTATTATGTATCTTTGTGCAAAATACAAAGTAAAAAAATGAGTTCGGACAACAATGACATCACCGGTGCCAGACACCAACGCATGAGAGACGCTCTACGCTTGGCACAGACACGACGTCAGAACCTCGAGGAAAGTATCAGGAGCTTGCGCTCGTTGCAAGACAAGTTGTACAGACACCAGCAACTGGACAACGAACTGGCCATCAACTCGCAGCAATTGTTTGTACTCACCAAGGAATATGCCTCCATGTCTGACGAAGCCGACGAAATGGATCACTTCGAGACATTCGAAATCATAATGGCACCTTTCTTGAGAACTCAGATGCTGGAAACCGAAGCCGAGGAAAACAGACGTGCCGGAAATGAATTGTCGCAGCAGATACGTGAGATAGGCAACGAGATGGAAGAACTGCGCAAGATATTCACACACAGCAGAGACAACCTCAGAATCACCGAGACGCGACACCAGGAACTCTGCCGCACAATAGAAGAATGCAGTCGGAACGACGGTGCCTGCGCCGCCATAAAAGAGGCGACAAGAAATCTTGGCAAGACCATAGCACGCAAGGAG
Source organism: uncultured Prevotellaceae bacterium (assembly GCA_947176655.1). Lineage (GTDB taxonomy): Bacteria > Bacteroidota > Bacteroidia > Bacteroidales > Bacteroidaceae > Physcousia. The sequence goes on from CAMWRK010000055.1 coordinate 7,538, forward strand.
GACATGCGAAGCGAGCTGAATGGCAAAATAGACAGCACCAGATCTTTAATACAGGAATACGAGAAGAAACTTGAAACGCTTGGCGGCAGACGCCACACTCTGGAAAGCCACGAGTCAATGCTTGAACGCGCAGATGTCGTACTTGCCATGCTACAGCGTCTGGAAGAATTGTTTCTGAATCAGGAAAGCAAAAAGCAGCTATACAACAAAAACTCGGAGGAACAAAAGCGGTGCTGCGAGGAACTGGCACGCATATCATCGCGGCACAACGACATTGAACAACAGATACAGAACCTGCAGAGCGAGATTGAGATACACCGCACCAACATACGCGGCATGCAGAACTATGATGTGCAGGAAAGGGTGATGAACCTGAAAAGCCGACTTCTGATGCTCGGAGCGGCACAAAGCCTGTGGCAGCGTATCAGCACCGGATACGCCAACATCGAGGAAAAGACAAGACTGATAAACTCGTTGCGTCTGGAAATAGAGCAGGATCTGAAAACAGAACAGGAACTGACCGTCTCAGCAGCCACGCTGAAAAGACAGGCAACGGACAAGGAATACTCGTTGAACATGAGCAAAAGCCAGAGCCTCATCGGCCTGAGGGCAGACCTGAAAGAAGGTACTGCATGTTCTGTGTGCGGAGCCACACACCACCCCTATCACAGCGACACGATGCAAGATCAGTACAAACTCATAAGCGATTTCCGCAGCGACTTTGAGGCCATCTCGGGAGAGTTGCAGGGAACGGAAAAACAGCTGGCACAGCTGCATGACAAACTGACAAGAAACATCGGACAGCAGATTGCGGAACAGCACAATCTGGAAACGGTACGCACGAGACAGAGCGAGGATGTCAGGGAATGGAGATTCTTCTCAAAACTTGACCCCACCTTTCACGATTGCTCAGCCAGCACGGATAGCTACGCACGTATGGCCACAATACGCCAGCTTCTTGACAACACAAAAAGAGAACTGCAGAATGCCGAAGCTGTGCTAATCGAATTCAATTATCACACGACTCAAATCAGCGATTTATCAGAAAGGATAGCCGTCCTGGAAAACAGGAAATCGGAAACAAATCTCCGTATGAACGAAGGCAACACCACATGCAGCATACTGGCTGCAGAGGGTGAAAGACTTGACACCTCGCGCAGACGGGCACAAGAAAAATACCATAGTCTGTACAAACTCCTGCAGGACGACATAACCATTCCGGAATGGCTGAAGAAATGGCAGCTGAACCCAGAAAACCTGTATATGGACATCAAACAAATGGCTTCGGACTGGAATGCCATCAATGCGGAAATCGCAGAGACGGGAAGACTGCTTGCCGAAGCCCGTATCAGACAGGAAATGCTTCTCGACATGCAGCAGCTATGCAGCATGGGAATAGACGAAATCAAAGAGGAACAGAGACGACAGGACAACAAGTCCGGCGAACTACAGGAACGCAGACAAGCACTATTGCCTGGCATAAGCACAGGCGAAGCCCTTGACCGCTCGCAGAAAACATTGCTAAAGGCACAGCACGAGTACGCACTATGTATAGAGAGGATGCACGGCCTCGCACTTCGACAAAAAGAGCAGGAAGGTGCATACGGCAAAGTGAGGCAAATCGGAGAAGACCTTGACCGCAAGACAAGTACACAGCGGAATATCGTAGACCTTTGGATAAGAGCATACAATGCCTCGAATACGCCGGTACAATATAACGAGTTGAGTGCCATTCTGACACGCGACACCGACTGGAACAGGAAACGGCAAATCATCAGAGAAAACCGCATGGCGACATTTCTGCAACAGCAGAAAGTCAAAACATTGCAGGCAGAGATCGTTGCTCTGGAAGTAGATACGGGACCGCTCACCGGCAGCCAACTGACGGCAAAACAAATAACGACAGAAACACAGTTAGAACAACAAGAGTCCGCACTAAGAGAAGTGACCGCACAGATAGCACGTCTGGAAATTGGGCTCGGCATTTAATGGCATACCATGGTAAAATACAACATCACGGAAAAGAAAAAGAAGGAAGCCGCCTATATAAGCGCTCTTAGTACAGGCCTTGTAGAGAAAATCTACGAGAAAATCCTGTTGAAGTTCGTTGTCGAGAAGAAGTATCGTGATCCGGAGTACACAGCAGCAAAGATGGCTGCCGAGATAGGATATAACGCACGATACATCAGTGCCGTGGTACATCTGAGATACAGAGACAATTTCTCGCAATTGATAAACGAATTTCGCATCAAGGAGTCGATGTATATGATTGCAGACAAACACTTCGCAGACATGAAAATGGAGGATATCGCCCTTGCCACAGGATTTGCCAACCGCCAAAGTTTCTACTCGGCGTTCTTTCGCAAGAACGGAATGACCCCGACAGAATACCGTTTGCGTCACATAGCGAAGACAACCCAGAACGATCCTGCCGAAAACAACTATGAAGACTGAAACTTTCAACTACGGAGACATACGTTTCGCAGATATCCAAATGCTGAGATACAGAGTTCCTGCATTCAGAACCCTTGACCTGCGCCGGAAACTTTACATCTATCATCTGTCGGAGGCAGCATTGTGCGGACGTGACATACTGTGGGACCAGAACTGCAGACACAACCTTGGAGTGCGGCATCTTCTGGAAGATATTCTGCAGCACTCAGCCATAAAACACGAAGGAGCGGAATGGGACGCTTTCATGACCTACCTCAGACGAGTGTGGTTTTCAAACGGTATCCATCACCATTACAGTTGCGACAAGTTCAGACCCGGATTCTCGCAGCAATGGCTTACGGAGGCATACCACAGCATTCCGGCACCTGTCACAAGCGAAAAGGAGTTCCAGATTCTATCATCAGTAATCACCGATGAATCGGTGATGTCCAAACGTGTATGTCAGAGCGGCGATGACCTGTTGCTGGCTTCTGCATGCAATTATTACGGCGAGGATATAACACAGCAGGAAGCTGAACAGTTTTATGCCGCCATGAAAGCTTCAGCCGGCAATCCTGAACAGCCTGTAATGTACGGTATGAACAGCCGGCTGGAACGTGACAGCAATGGAGAACTGACAGAACATACATATCGCACGGATGCTATGTACGGCACACAGTTGCGCCGTATTTGCAGTCATCTGGAACAGGCGCTGGAGTATGCAGAAAACAGCAAACAGCAGAACGCGATACGCCTGTTGCTGGACTTCTACAACAGCGGCTCGCTGGAAACATTCGACAGGTACACCATTGAATGGGTCGGGGAGACAGAAGGAGAAATTGATTTTGTCAACGGGTTTACGGAAGTATACGGCGACCCTCTGGGACTGAAAGCTTCGTGGGAAGGATATACCAACATACTTGACAAAGAGGCGACACATCGGACGGAAACACTGAGCAGGAATGCGCAATGGTTCGAGGATAACAGTCCGGTCGACGCACGGTTCAAGAAGAAAGAGTGCAAGGGCGTTACCGCACGTGTGGTACAGGCT
>CAMWRK010000056.1 GCA_947176655.1 uncultured Prevotellaceae bacterium
TATGTGGATAGAGGAAATTGCAACGGCTGATTGGATCCATCCTGTTGAGGAAAGTCTTCATTCACGTCTTGTCTCGGAGTTCCGGTCGTTTTTGATGGTAGGAGGTATGCCAGCCAGTGTTTCTGCCTGGTGTGAGACTCTGGATTATTCTGCCTGCCAAGATGAACAGAACGACATCCAGCAAAGCTATTATGATGATTTCGCCAAATATGCAGGAAAAGTTGACCCGCAGTTGCTTCGCAACACATTAGCTGCTGTAGTGCGTCAGTCTGGTCAGAAGTTTGTCTACAGCAAAGTGGATGGAGGATACAAGGCCGAAGAAGTTAAAGAGGCGCTGAGACTTCTCCGCGATGCAGGTATAATCATCCCGGTACAGATGTCCGCAGCCAACGGCCTCCCTTTGGGAGCGCAGGTGAATCCCAAGTTCACCAGGTATGATTATCTCGATACCGGTTTGCTGCTTCGGGTGTTGTAGATGAGCTATGATGATGACAAGGAACTGACCAGACTCATACTTGCCGGTGAAGCACCTGACCTCGTAAATAAAGGTATTGTGTCGGAACTGACGGTCGGACTCGAACTCATGAAATCCTCTAATCCGCAGGGCAAGTATGATCTTTTTTATTGGGAGAATCTGGAGAGAAATACCACATCAGAAGTAGAGTATGTCATAGCCAAAAACGCAAGGTGCCTGCCCATCGAGGTTAAGGCCGGTACGTCTGGAAAGATGAAGAGCCTAAGGCTTTTCATGAACAAGAAAGGCCTTACAGCAGGTATACGCAGTTCGTTGGAAAATTTCGGCCTCCTGGAGGTGACAGACTCTGGTGATACAGGACAAGCAATCAGGCGCGCCATCGGCATCCTCCCGCTTTATGCTGTCTGGAGACTCTCTGATTTGCCGCTTCCGGATTAGTGTGTTAATTGTATTGACTTGCTTGACGGAAGTCAGGAAAAACACGCAGAATATGACAGGAGCGAGTCCGCCGGTATTGTCCGGTTGGCTCGCTCTGTTGCTATGATAGCAGTGTTTCCTGACGGCTATTGGCGGGTATAGACATGGTATTTCCCGTATATATTATCTATGTATTCTGGGTCGTCCCACTCTGACATCTTGATGGTATTATCGTCAATGAAGGTTTGTGATTAGGTTATTCTTCATCCCGAACCTGTATGGGAATTGGCATAAAACAAATGCAGGGGGTGAACATTGGTATGCGGTGTTCACCTCCTGCATTATCAGGCGCGGGGCGTGCCCATGTAGTTTATTTCACTGTCAGGGCGCGTGCTATCTGGTCGGAAATGTTCTGGAAATGTGTGCGGCTCGTGGCATCGCTTCCTGCATTCTTTATCTCGGACTGTATGGTCTTCAGAGCAAGGAGCAGGTCGGCACGTCTCTGTGACGGATAGGAATCCCCCTGTACGGAAGAGAAGCGGTCCAGTAGTGTGCCGACCAAGGTGTTTTGCAGAGTCTGGCGGTAGAGGCTCACGCTCTTTCCGCTGCGGGCCTCGGAGAAACTCATGCGCACGATGTCGGCAATGTACTTGTCGGCGGTGTACAGCTCGTTCAGGCCGGTCAGGCGGTTGATGAGCAGATATGCGCCGGAGCGTGCCACGGGCAGAGTGAGGTTGCGTGTGTCGCTGTCCAGACTCTTGCAGTAGCTGTATTCGCGCATCCATGCGGGTTCGTTCAGAACGTTCTGTTCTATCCAGCGGAGCGATTCTTTCTGCTTGGCAAGAGGTGTGGGCTGATATGTCGTGCCTCCCTGTGCGCGTGTGTTATAGGTCTGATATGTACCGCCGATATATCCAGCCACGTGTCCGGCATAGCGTACAAACTGGCTTCTCATCTCGCTGTACATGGTGTAGAGGTTCTGACCGTATATGTCGTCCTCGTCGTAGGTCCACTTTTCCAGTTCCGCCATTTCGCGCTTGAGGTTCAACATGCCGTAGGTGCTGGACTTCACGGCATCGTCGCCCAGGTCTTCGGTCTGACGGCGCGGGTCTACGCCACGCAGTCCCTCACCGTCGCCCCACCACAGGCGCGGATTCTTCTGAGCCTTGGCCGTCATTGTCTCCAGAGCCTTGTGGTCCTCCATGGGAGTCTTGGCGTCAGGCATGGTACGGTAGCCCCATTCGATAGCCCAGTTGTCATAGTCGCCGATACGCGGGAATATGCCCTCGCGTGTTATTCCGTCTTCGGGCTGTGCCACGTAGTTGAAGCGTGCATAGTCCATGATAGAGGGAGTATGGCCGTTCTTCTCCACCCATGCCTTGTTGCGCAGGCTGTCGGTCGGAACCATGGCCGAAGAGCCGAAGTTGTGGCGCAGACCCAGCGAGTGACCCACCTCATGGCTGGAGACAAAGCGTATGAGTTGCCCCATCAGGTCTTCGTCGTAGTGCATCTTGCGCGCTGCCTCGTCTATGCTTGACGCCTGGACCATGTACCAGTCGTGTACGAGTGACATGACGTTGTGATACCAGCATACGTGTGCTTCCAGAATCTCACCCGTGCGTGGATCGGAGACATGCGGCCCGTAGGCGTTGGCAATGGGGCTGGCCAGATAGCGTATCATGGAGAAACGTGCGTCCTCCATGCTCATGGTGCTGTCATTCTCGGGCCATTCCTCGCCGCGTATGGCGTTCTTCCATCCGGCACGCTCAAAGGCAGCCTGCCAGTCGTTGACACCCATGATCAGATACTTGCGCCACTGCTTGGGAGTTGCGGGGTCTATGTAATACACGATTGGCTTCTTGGGCTCTATCAGTTCGCCGCGGCACATCTTCTCCGCATCCTCTGCGTTCTTGGGCTCCAGACGGAAGCGTGAGATCATTCTCTGCTCACCCACACGCTGCTGCTTGTCATTGAAGGTATTGTAGTTATGTGTGAAATAGCCTACGCGGTAGTCGAACAGACGGGGCATCATCGGTTTCTCGGGCAGCTGTACAAGGCTGATGTTCAGTCCGAATGTCACCTTGCCCGTATATGCCGCTGCCGGCAGCGAGTAGCCGTTGCTGTTGTACGTCTTCACCAGACGTATCTCCGTGTTTGTCGGGAAAGTCCGTATGTCCTCCACGTATGACAGCGCCATGTCCTGCATGCCCAAGGTGAAGGACTTCTTGTAGTATGACATTATACCCAGTGGATTGTCCGAATTGAGGAACGAAGTCACCTTGATTCTTGACATTCCGTCCTTGTGCTTCTCAATTTTGAACGCACCTATTATGGGGTGCTCGTTGCTGACGTTGACAGCCTTGGATATGGCATCCGTGCTGTCGGCCACGTTAATGGTCATGCGTGAACGCAGCAACAATGTGCTGTCGGGGTTCATCTGGAAGAACACCACCTGCTCGTTGCATTCCTCGCCGCCGAACTTGCCCGATGACGAAGGTGTGGATGTATAGCGCGTTACGGCAAGGATGTCCTTGCCTATGAGGCTGTCGGGAATCTCCATGAACCATTCCGTGCCGACTTTCTCCACGTTCAGCATTCCCTTGCGCGATACACTCGGTTTGGTCTCGGGCTTCTTTGGTGCCGGTGCCGGAGCCTCGGTCTTTGCCTTGCCCTTTTTCTTCTTGTCCTTTTTCTTTGCCTCTGCAGGCATGCCGATAAGGGCAGCAGCCATCATCAGCAGAAGTGTTTTTTTCATGTCAACTATATTTATTATAATGTGTGTTCAATGCTTATTGCGGGGCAAAGTTATTAAAAATGACCGTTATGGATGGATATTATCGTGATAATTCGTATCTTTGGGATTGAAATTTAACTTATGTAAGTAGTTGTTATCATGAAAAAACTTCTCATTGCCGTTATGGCATTAGTCTTTTGTCAGTTTTCTGATGTCTCGGCACAATATGCCGGGTGCGTGAATCCCATTGTCGGCAGCGGCGACCACGGTCATGTCTTCGTGGGAGCAAATGTGCCGTGGGGCATGGTCAACGTAGGTCCGGTGCAGCCTTATCACGGCTGGGACTGGTGCAGCGGCTATCACTATACCGGTGACAGTATTGTAGGCTTCTCCCACACGCACCTCAGCGGAACCGGATGCAGCGACCTTGGAGACATTACGCTCATGCCCGTATACGGCTATGTGAACACCTCCGGTTCCCGTGAGGAGTTTGTCAGCGACATAGCATCGCGCTACAGTCACGGTCATGAGGTGGCGGAGCCTGGCTACTACAGCGTCCTGTTGGAAAAGTGGGGCATACGTGCCGAGATGACGGCGACAAGCCGCACCGCCGTGCACCGCTTTGTCTTCCCCAAGGGCAACCGTTATGCCAACATCGTCCTTGACCTGGAAGGCGGTATCGGCGACCGTGCCACGGAGACACGTATCTGGCCCATGGACATGTTTACCATTATAGGCTACCGCGCCAGTCGCGGCTGGACCAACCACACGGTTTACTATGCCATCCGCTTCGACCATCCGGTCAAGGAAATAGCCATGGACAGCGCAGACGGACGTTATGCGCAGGCCATTTTCGAGGTAGACCCCGGAACAGTGGTGCAGGCTCAGGTGGCTATCTCTCCTGTCAGCGAGGCCGGGGCACTGGCCAATCTTCAGGTGGAGCAGTACAGAAAGGATTTCGATTCGATACGTACCGAGGCACGCGAACGCTGGGATAAGGAACTCGGACGCATACGCGCCACTTTCGACACCGCACGAGACAGCACCATATTCTATACTTCGCTGTACCACGTCCTGTTCGCACCCCAGGAGTGGAGCGACGTTACCGGCGACTACATGGGAGCCGACGGCATGATACACCGTTCCGCCGATTTCAAGAACCACACCACATGGAGTCTGTGGGACACCTATCGTGCCCTGCATCCGCTGGCAACGCTGATAATGCAGGACAAACTGAGCGACTGGGCACAGAGCATGATGGCCATCTGCCGCGAGCATGGAGAACTGCCGGTGTGGCATCTGCACAGCACCGATACGTACTGCATGGTGGGCGAGCCCGGAGTACCGGTGCTTGCCGATATGATACTCAAAGGGGTCAAGGGTTTCGACTATGAAGAGGCCTTCCGTTATCTGAAGCAGAGCATGGGCGATCCGGAAACGACACCCGGACAGCGCAGATTCCAGTTCCGCGGCATCCCCGACCGGGGCAAGTCCGACCTGTGGAAATACGGCTATCTGCCATACGACAGTGATGAGAACGAAACCGTTTCCAAGAATCTTGAATACTATCTCGCGGCCTGGAGCGTGGCACAGGTAGCCGGACGTCTGGGGCACACCGAGGACAGCATCCGTTTCCATAACCTCAGCCAGGGCTACAGGAAAATCTTCGATGCCCGCACACAGACTTTCCGTGCCAAGGACAAGGCCGGCAATTTCCGTACCACACAAGGCTACAATCCTCTGCATCATACCGCAGATTACACCGAGGGTACGCCGTGGCAGTATCTGTGGCTTGTTCCCCATGACATACCGGGGCTGATAGAGATGCTGGGAGGCCGGGAGAAGGCCGAGGCGCGTCTTGACAGTCTCTTCATGGCCGACAGTCGTCTGAATGCCGATGCCAATCCCGACATTTCCGGTCTGATAGGTCAGTATGCCCATGGCAACGAACCGTCGCACCACACCATCTTCATCTATAACTATCTGGACAGACCCCACAAGGCTCAGAAGCGTTTGCAGGAGGTATTCGCAACCATGTACACTGACCGTCCCGACGGCGTTTGCGGCAACGAGGATGTAGGTCAGATGTCGGCATGGTATGTCATGGCAGCCATGGGGCTGTATCAGGTGGAGCCTTGCGGCGGCATATACCGCCTGTCAGCACCTCTGGCACGTGAAGTCTCTTTCTGCGTGGCCGAGGACAAGACTTTCACCATCCGTGCCAAGGGCAAGGGCTCTCTTGTACGCCGCTGGAAACTGAACGGCAAGCGTCTTGACCGAAGCTGGATTTCGCATGCCGAGATAATGGCCGGAGGTGTCCTGGAGGCAGAACTCATGAAGTAACCGGTTTATTATGCAATAAAAGCAATTGTTTATTCATTAAATACAGTCATACATGAAACGCATATCTGTAATACTGCTGTCTTTTGCCTTTGCCGCGACGGCTATGGCATACGTTCCAGTTCAGGAGCAGATTCCTGTCTCCCTGCATGTGTCTGCCGACACCTTCATGCACCGCCCCCCCGTAGAAAAGCGTTGTTTCACCAGCCCTGCCGTGGAGAAGCAGATACGGGAGATGCACGCGCGCCTTTCTTCCGTGTCGCCCAAACTGTGGCAGATGTTCTGCAACTGTTTCCCTAACACTCTGGACACAACGGTGTTCCCCGACGGCGACCGCACCTTTGTCATTACTGGCGACATCCCCTGCATGTGGCTCAGGGACTCCGGTGCGCAGGTGTGGACATATATGCCCTATATAAAGGAAGACCCCAAACTGCGCAAGCTCATCCGCGGCGTAATTCTCCAGCAACTGGAACTGATATGCCAGGATCCATACGCCAATGCTTTCATGCGCGACACGTTGCAGGTAAGTCCGTGGGCGGGTGACTACGCACTGATGAAGAAAGGCGTGCACGAACGCAAGTACGAGTTGGATTCGCTCTGCTATCCCCTGCGTCTGGCCTACCAGTACTGGCAACTTACCGGCGACGACAGCATCTTTGGCGATTTGTGGAATCGTGCCATGGGCGAGATTCTTGCCCTGTTGCGCGAGCAACAGCGTGTCTCAGGCACCAAGACCTCCTACACGTTCCAGCGCAAAGGCACTTTCCTGCACGACACGTGCAGCAACTTCGGCTACGGACACCCGACCAAGAACTGCGGCATGGTGGCCAGTGCTTTCCGCCCTTCCGACGACAGCCAGATATTCCCTTTCCTCGTTCCATCCAATTTCTTTGCCGAGAGCGTCCTGCGCAAGGCTGCCACCATACTGCGCGAGGTGAACAAGGATGACGCCCGTGCCGACGAGTGCCTGGCCATAGCTTCTGACATACGCCGTGGGCTGGAGGCTCATGCCGTGGTGGAACATCCCGTCTACGGCCGTGTCTATGCATTTGAGGTCGATGGTTTCGGTTCTCATCTTCTTATGGATGACGGTAACGCACCGTCTCTTCTGTCCCTGCCTTATCTGTGTCCTGAACTTGTCTCTGCCGACGACCCTGTCTATCAGAACACTCGCCGCATGATATGGAGCGAGGGCAATCCGTACTACTTCTCCGGCACGTCCGACGGTACGACGGTGGGTGGCATAGGTTCTCCCCATACGGGACTGGGCTATGTATGGCCCATGAGCATCATCATGAAGGGTCTCACCACCACAGACCGCGAGGAGCAGAAAGAGTGCCTGCGTCTTCTCATGGAAACGGACGGCGGCACGGGCTTCATGCACGAGAGTTTCAATCCCTCCAATCCCCGTGACTTTACCCGCTCATGGTTTGCCTGGGCTAACGGGTTGTTCGGAGAACTTGTCCTCCGTGTCTACGGTTCCAAATAAGTTCCAACCTCATACATTACCTTTATAATAATACAGACAATGAATAAAAGACTGTTAGGCCTGCTGGCGCTTGCGACTGTCGCCTTTTCTGCCGTGGCTCGCGAGAGAGTGTACAATGCCGCCGACCTGGGCATAGTGCCGAATACCGGCAAGAGCCAGTCTGCCGCCATGGCACGTGCCATAGAGACTATACGCTCCGCCATGGGCAAAGGAGACCGTGCCGTACTGAGACTTACTGACGGACGCTATGACTTCTTTCCCGATGACGCGGCAAAGCGCGAGTATTACATATCCAATCACGATCAGACGAAATCAAAGTCCGTGGGTCTGCCTCTGGAGGATATGCATGACTTTGTTCTCGAAGGCAATGGCGCGGAACTGATATTCCACGGGCGCATGCTGCCGCTTTCTCTGGTGCGTTCGAGCGGATGTACGTTGCGTGATTTCAGCATAGACTTTATCAATCCGCAGATTTCACAGATAACCATATTGGAGAACGACAATTCTCGCGGCATTACTTTCAGCCCTGCTCCGTGGGTTAAGCATGAGATAGAGCGAGGAAACTTCATGACGTATGGTTCAGGGTGGCGCTTCCGTCATCAGTATGGCATCGCTTTCGACGGTAAGACCCGGCATATCGTATACAAGACCAGCGATCTGCACTGTCCCATAGCAAATGTCATAAAGATGGGGGACAACAAGTTCCGTGTGCCCGGATGGAAGGATGACCGCCTGAAGCCAGGCACCGTCATTGCCTTGCGCGGATGGGAACGTCCCGCTCCGGGCATCTTCATGACGCACAGCCGCAACACATGCATCGAGCGCGTCCGCGTGCACTATGCCGAGGGCATGGGTCTGCTTGCACAGATGTGCGAGAATATCTCCATGGACGGTTTCGGTGTCTGTCTCCGAAACAACGTCGATCCGCGCTATTTCACCACTCAGGCAGATGCCACGCACTTCTCGGCCTGCCGTGGCAGGATAACTTCCGTGAACGGTCTGTACGAGGGAATGATGGACGATGCCATCAACGTACACGGCACGTATCTTAAGGTTGTCCGTCGTGTGGACGACCACACTCTCGAAGGACGCTACATGCACGGCCAGTCGTGGGGCTTCGACTGGGGCTTTGCCGGAGACAAGGTGCAGTTCGTGCGTTCTTCCACCATGGAACTGGTGGGCGAGGCCAACCAGATTGCCGAAATCACGCCTTTGGATGCCGTAAGTGCTGTGAGGGGACGCGGCATGGACGGAGCAAAGTCATTCCGTATCCGTTTCAAGAATCCCGTGCCTAAGGAAATCACGGAACAGGCCGGTTACGGACTTGAAAACCAGACATGGACTCCGGAAGTCCGTTTCGCAGGCAATACCATACGCAACAACCGTGCCCGCGGTACCTTGTTCAGCACTCCGCGCCGTGTCGTTGTCGAGGACAATCTCTTCGACCACACCTCAGGCTGCGCCATACTGCTCTGCGGCGACTGCAACGGGTGGTACGAGACAGGAGCCTGCCGCGATGTCACCATACGTCGCAACCGCTTTGTCAACGCACTGACCAATCAGTTCCAGTTCACCAATGCTGTCATATCCATCTATCCCGAGATACCGAATCTCGATGGTCAGAAAAAACTCTTCCATGGCGGCAAGCCCGGAGCCATACGCATAGAGGACAACAAATTCGAGACATTCGATGCTCCCGTTCTTTATGCCAAGAGCGTCAATGGCCTTGTCTATCGCAACAACACCATCGTCACCAATAAGGACTACAAACCGTTCCATCCGAATACTGACCGTTTCCTGTTGCAGCGTGTCAGCAACGTGGAGATAGACGGTCTGTTATTTGACTGTGGCGGCAGCATTATCCGCGAGGTCAAGCTGAATCCCTGAGCCGCAGTTACTCGTGATCAGGATACAGGACAAGCCCGGATGCAACCGTCAAGGTTGTTTCCGGGCTTGTCAGAAAAGCGTCCTGAGGTCTATGGTCAAGAACTCCTCTGCGCTTATGCCGCCGTCTCCTACGATGATTGCTATATGCGGATTGAACATCTTCTTGAATGTCTCAAGTCCTGTGGTGGATTTCTCTGCATTGCTCTTGATTTCAATAGCCACGACAGAGCCATTCTTACGCAGAATATAGTCCACTTCATCGTTGCGCTCGCGCCAATAAAATACTTCGAACCTATGCACAAAGGCTTGGTTTATAATGTCTGCCCCAATGCCTGACTCGAAGATATGTCCCCATGTTTTGCGGTTTAATATGGCCTGTTCGTATGTGTATGGACAGAGCATGGTCTTCAGTGCGTTGTTGTATACTTGGAATTTTGGAATGCTCGCTTTTCTTCGGGCAACATCAATGCTGTATTTCTGCAAACCGGTAAGCATTCCTGATTCGTTCAGTAGATTGATGTATCCGGTTAATGTCGTCGTGTTTCCTGCATCCTGCAATGAACCTAACATCTTCGATAGCGATAGCATATTCCCTGAATAGGCTGCTCCCAGTTCAAATGTTTGGCGTAGCAAAGCGGGTTTGCCAACAGGTGTGTCCATCAGAATGTCTTTGTTGATAGTCGCTTCAACAATGGCAGACTGGATGTATTGCTGGTATCGCTCCGCGTCATTTACAAGTGATGCTGCACCAGGGTAGCTTCCGTAAAAAATATATTGCTCAAGGCTGAATCCAAAGCATTCGTGCATCTCCTGATAGCGCCAATGGCTCATGCGGATTTCCTCAAAACGTCCGCCCAATGACTCTGATAGTCCTCTTTCTAATAGCACACGGCTACTTCCGAGCAGGAGAACCTTGATGTTGCGGTCATGGAACGTATCGTCGTCCCATTCCTTTTTAACGGCTTCGCTCCAGTTCGCAATCTTCTGGATTTCGTCAATGACGAGAACTATGTCGTCATATTTCTTACTCTCTTTCAGGCTGCGTACTGTTGCCCAGCAGTTTGAAATCCATGCTCCGTTGGTGGCTGGAACATTGTCGGCAGAGAAGAAATAATAAGGTGTGTCTAAGTCATTCAGTACTTGCTTGACTACGGTTGATTTGCCCACCTGACGTGGCCCCATAACTACCTGAACGAACTTCCGCGGTTCTTTTAGACGGTTTTTAATAATGTGATATTCAGCTCTTTTATACATGGTTTACATTTTTACTCAATGCATTGAGTATTTTTACTCAATGCAAATATAATGCTAATTTTCATAATGTGCAAGGTAATGTGCAAGGTAATGTCCTTGGTGCTATTCCGGATTTTCCGGCGTTTTCATTCCGGACTTTTCGGAATTTGCCATAAAAGGCATTGTTGTCAGGCATAAGAAAACTGCACCATAAACTCGGTTATGGTGCAGTTTTCTGTTGTTGGTCAGTATGTCTATTCCGCGGCGGCCTTATTCTGCCGTCTCATTCTCCCATAGCTTCTCGGACAGGAAATATGTTTCACGTGTGTCGTAGGCGGTGTCTCACAAAAACGACCGTTTTAATGACATGCACAGCCTACCATTTAAACCAACGTGTTCATTT